>CAMCZE010000209.1 GCA_945885655.1 Bacteriovorax stolpii
TGGTCTCTTTGGTGGTGCTGGAGTTGGTAAGACAGTTCTAATTATGGAACTTATTAACAACATCGCAACTCAACATGGTGGCTTCTCGGTTTTCGCAGGTGTGGGAGAGCGTACTCGTGAGGGTAACGATCTATGGCACGAAATGAAAGAATCTGGAGTTCTTGAAAAAACCGCTTTGTGCTATGGCCAAATGAATGAGCCACCTGGAGCACGTGCTCGAGTAGCTCTTACTGGTCTTTCGGTTGCGGAATATTTCCGTGATGAAGAAAAACAAGATGTTCTCTTTTTCGTAGATAATATTTTTCGCTTTACACAAGCGGGATCTGAAGTTTCGGCACTTCTTGGCCGTATTCCATCAGCAGTGGGATATCAGCCAACTCTTTCTACTGAAATGGGAGCCATGCAAGAACGAATTACGTCTACAAAAGATGGATCAATTACATCAATTCAGGCCGTTTATGTGCCTGCAGATGATTACACCGATCCAGCTCCAGCTACGACGTTTGCTCACTTGGATGCAACTACAGAACTTTCTCGTCAGATTGCGGAGCTTGGAATTTATCCTGCGGTAGATCCACTTTCCTCTTCTTCTACCATCCTTACTCCGGATGTTGTTGGTGAAGAACATTATGCAACTGCTCGTCAGGTGCAATCAGTTCTTCAAAAATATAAAGAACTTCAAGATATCATCGCCATTCTTGGTATGGATGAATTATCTGAAGATGATAAGAAGCTTGTGGCACGTGCACGTAAAGTTCAAAAATTCCTTTCTCAGCCGTTCTTCGTTGCGGAACAATTTACGGGTAATACTGGTAAGTTCGTTAAGATCGAAGATACCATTAAAGGTTTTAAATCTATTCTTGCTGGTGAAGTAGATCACCTTCCTGAACAGGCTTTCTACCTTGTTGGTGACTTAGATATGGTTTTCGAGAAGGCCAAAAAGCTTTCTGAAGGGAAATAATTATGGCTGGAGCCTTTAAGCTCAATCTATTCACACCAAAAGGTGTGGTGATTAAAGATCTTGAATGTAACGACATCACGATTCCAACAGTAAGGGGAGAGATTAATATCCTCCCTGAACATACTCACATCCTAACGGAGCTGAGCACAGGAATTTTGACAGCGAAAACAACCATGGGAACAAGACATTTTTCTGTCACAGCAGGACTTTGTCGTGTGCTTAAAGATACGGTTACCATTCTTTCTTTTACTTCAGAAAAAGCAGAAGAGATTAATATTGAGCGTGCAAAAGCCGCTAAAGCCAAAGCTTTTGACCGCTTATCCGGTAAAGAGTCTCTTACTGATGTTGATTTGATTAAGTTTCGTAGAAAGCTTGAAAGAGCTGAACTACGAGTTAGACTCGCTAATTTGAAATGATTACAGGCCTCTCTCGAGAGGGGCCTGTATTTTTTCTTTATTTTCACTTTTTCTTGCATACCGCCGCTGATTATCATATCAAGACATTATATGAAAAATTTGTATGTATTAATGGTGTGCGCTTGCATTTTTTTAGTCTCATGTAATATCAAAAAGATTAATTCATCTAAAGATATTAGTCGTCACGCAGATCTTTTGCATGATCTAAATAATGGAAATGCTGATTCTGTAATCGCAAAAATTCCAGAAAATACACAAAATAATAATGAGAAAATAATTCTTGCCAGTGCTTTTGCACAAAAAGCAGGCCTCGACATTTACGCGCTTCTTCCCCTTTTACGAGAAAAAATTTTTAATGGACCTATTTCTGATCAGCATAGAAATAGAGATCAGAACCGGTTGGCCAAAAAACTACTTAAAAAAATAGAACATAAAATTACAATCAAAATAGCTTATAAAGATGTCGACAACATACTTCAACAACTTAAAGATTTTTATCAAGAAATAAAAAGAATAGATAAAGAGTATTTTACGAGTAGAGACGCCAAGAGATTTAAAGCATTCTTAGTCGTCCTAGAGCCCAAGCTTGACGCATTTTTATCTGACTCCAGAGAAGACATTCTGGCACTCATTGAAAATGCCATTAATGGAATTGAAAGAGCGATTGTTAATTCAAGAGAAGAGCGTGAAACTGAAAAACATGTAGCACTTGAACTAAACGTAGGTGAGTTGAGAAAGGATATTGTAAAGTTCATGATTTCATCTCTTGAAATCATTCCGATAGTAGGTCTTACACCAGAAGTTCAACCATCAGAGTATTATAAAGTAGATAAGTCCATTAAACTTCTTGAGTCAGTAGTAGACACGGGTGACTCCGGAATGGAAAAGCGCGCCCGATCTTATATTGTCTTCCTCTCGGCCGTCATGGTTATTAATAACGCTAAAACCATGCTTGATATTTCGGGAGACTATGATGGGATGATGTGTACTTTAGATGAAAACAAAATCCATAACTTTTTAAGTCGTACGGAAAAATATTTTATAAGCTTAAATAAAGCTGCCCAAAATTTATCCGAGGCAAACAATGAGAGCACTTTTGTTAAAATTTCAGAGAGCTCAGCGAAGCTTTTAAAAATGGAAAAAGAACTTAAGGATCTATCTGTGAAGGCGCTGATAAAAGTAATCGAGCTTGAAAAGAAAAGAATTTGCGAGTATGTGAATACCACACCAAATTGACCTGCTAATTACCAGGGGATTTTGTCCTCTGGTCGGCTTATGCTACAAGTTTCTTAACCTTTTCTACCTTAACGAGTTTTAGCTCTATTCCTGCAAAGTGACAGGTCCATGGTTTATTTGAATAAAGCCTAATCTCTAATCTTTGCCGCGCAATTGAGAATTTTAGTTCATTTGCAATCATATATCTCTCATTGCACCAACTGATCGTATGATCATTGCCAATTATTCGATACTCTTTCATGCAGAAGATTTCATCAATTGAGTAGGATGGGTGGATCGGACGATAGAGGCCTTGCATATTTCTGGGCAGTACCATGAACTTTGCATTGTGGGAGGGTAAATAAACGTTTTGAAGAAAGTCATTGGCCTGTTTCATGGTTCTGATCTTATTAAGTCTCATCTCTGCAATTAAACGATCCTGAAGCGTATTAAAGAGTCTTTCCACCCGTCCTTTGGCCTGAGGTGAATGAGCCAATAAAGTATGTATATCTAGCTCTCCCAATGCTCTTTGAACTTGTGAGAAGCCTTCTCGTTTAACTCCTCCATAAACGCCTGCCTTGTCCACGTAGAGAGTTTTAAAGCATCCTTTTTTAGAGATCATTTCTTTAAGAATATCTAAGCAGGCAAAGGTCGTTTCCCCTTCATAGAACTTGGCGTAAACTTCATTTGTTGCATCATCGATCGCTGCGAGAAGGCAGCTTTCTCTTCCATCAAACCACTTGTGATGACTACCATCAAATTGAATCATCATTCCTGCTTGAGACATGCGCTCCCTATGATACCGGGGATGAGATCTTCGTCGCTTGGAGCGCTTCACTACTCCTATTTCATGGCACCATTTACGAAGTGTCTCCCGCTTAATCTTTAGCCCTTCTTCACTGAGCTTTTCTTGAAGATGAAGAATATTGAAGTCGAAGTATTTATCTTTAATCAGATCTAATACTGCGTTTTTGATTTGAGCACATGTTTTGTTATGAGGTATTTTTTTGCCATTGCCGTGTTTAATACTTAAAACATCTTTTTCACGATAGGCCTTAAGATACCTTCTGAATGTTCTGCCATTCACCTCCAATAACTGAGCTCCGGTCTTGGAACTCATCATTCCGGCCATAACTTTGACTAAGATCTCTAGTTTAAGCTGTTCTCTAGCACTCAAAATAACCATCCTTTACCTCGTTCTAAATCACTGAAAGTTGATCAGATGATTAGATCGAGAACATGTTAATAGGTCAAAATCGAGTGGTAATTAAGGGAGGACAGAATCGAGTGGTACTTACAAAAGAATTTGCGAGTAAGTCACTGTCAAAATTTTCTACATTCGTATGAATTGTGATCAAATATTAATCACACCTCTCCATAGGCCACTGATTTCTACTAGATAGAGCTGGCCTTGTCTTTGCTAAGAAACTTCCATATATTTGCAAATTATTCGAGGGCGCTATGAAAACAACCTTTATCCTTCTGGTACTGTCCTTTACTGCTGTCTCTTGTGTAGGCAAGAAGATAAATGAATCAAAAGAAATCACAAGAAATACTGAACTCATGCAAGACTTAAATAAGGGTGATAACGATTCACTTATCGCTAAAATATCAGAAGATACAAAGGATGATAATGAAAAGATCATCCTCGCCAGTGCTTTGGCCCAAAGTGCAGGTATTGATGTATATTCACTGATCCCACTATTAAAAGAAAAAGTATTCAACGGTCCCTTGGCAAACCAGAATAAAAATAAAGATCAAAAAAAGCTCGTTAAGAAACTTGTTAAAAAGTCAGATCAAAAAGTCACAATTAAAATTTCTAACAAAGACATAGATCAGACCCTTCACTTGTTAAAGGACTTACAAGACGAAGTCATTGAAATGGATGATGAGTTTTTTAGTAGAAAAGATATTATAAGAATTAAAGCTTCGTTAATAGTGCTTGAGCCAGACTTTGACAACCTTTCAATAGATACAAGAGAAGAGGCGTTGAACCTTATTGAAAAAACAATTAAAGAAATCGAAGATAAAATTGCTCTAAATAGAGAAGGCCAGGAAGATCAAAAGTTTATTGTCTTAGATCTTGAGATAGGTCAATTGAGAAAAGACATGGTGAAATTTATGGTTTCAACACTTGAGTTAATTCCGATTGTTTCTTTAACCCCAGAAGTTCATCAGGATAATTATTATAAGATTGATAAAGCAATCAAGATTCTAGAGAGAGTTGATACAGACGCAAGTCCTGCCATATTGAAAAGAGCACATTCATATGTGGTTTTTTTATCCGCAGCGATGGTTATTAATAATGCTAGAACAATGCTTGATATCAATGACGACTACGACAAGTTGTTGTGTACCCTCGACGAAAGAAAAATAATTAAGTTTATTGGAAAAACAGAGAACTACTTTTTAAGCCTTAACAAGGCTGCTAGTAAACTTGCAGAAAGTGACGCGGAAAGTACATTTGTGAAAATAGCAGATAGTTCTGCTAAGCTTTTAGTTATGGAAAAACAACTCAGAGAGATTTCCGTGAAGGCTCTGATGAAAGTAATCGAGATTGAAAAGAAAAGAATTTGCGAGTAAGTTTATAAGCTTTTAGTTAGACTTTATCTGATGTTCATATTTATTCTTTTTTTATACATCCCGGCTTCGTGGTCTCTTGGTGTTTTTCATCAACAGGCCCCGCTCAGTACGTTTCATACCATCGCTTCTAGATCGTTTTGTGCCAATGATAGGCTTACGGCAAGTTATACTTGCTCGCCCAGTTTATTCCCTCACTCTAATAAAGCGGAGGTCTCACTCAATTTAAACTTAAAAGCTGATGGTGATGCCGTTGAGAATGGGGAGAATCTACTTTTTAAAGAGATTGAGGAAAGCGGAATTTTTCAAGATATATGTCGCCTAAATTTTTACGCTGCTAGTTTTTCTTCCTTCTTTCTTGGATTCAATTCAACTTCGTCAATCTTGGTCCAGTTTCTCGTTCTTCGTGACCAACGATTCGGATTCGCGGCCTTCGCTCTCTCGT
>CAMCZE010000210.1 GCA_945885655.1 Bacteriovorax stolpii
CTCAAGAATTGTTTGGGCGAGCATTAAACATTTATCTTTAGATTTATTATAAACAAGACTTGAGCTCATGAGTTGCCATTTGATTTCAGTTAAGTCAGTTACTAGGCCGTCTTTATGTTTATCCATAAAAAGAAAAAGATCTTGAGCATTGAGAACCATAAATTTGCGAGTTAGACTCATAGATAAAGCATAACTTTTAGAGAAGGATGAAACAATGAGAATTCTGGCCTGTTTGTTACTTGCTCTCCTGGGGAGTTGCGCCAGTCGAGATGCGGGATGGGATACGGTGAGTGAACCAGTCATCCTCTCTGAGTCTGAAACTAAATTAGTGGAAACCGAGGCCTTGAGTTATTGGTCAAGGCGTGATCAGCAAGATGAACTTGAATCCGCCCTTACACGTTTTGAGATGGTTCATTCATCAAAACCGACTGATTATAAGACTCTTATTTACTTAGCGCGTGGTTATCACCTTTTGGCAGATGGGCACTATGATAATGATGCATTAAAGATGAGGGCCTTCGAGCGCTCCACCATTTTTGGCGAAAAGGCCATCGCACTTAATATCGGATTTGCAAAAAAAATATCTCAAGGAAAAAGCCCTGAAGAGTCTTTGGATGTCATGACAGTCAATGAAGTCTCGGCCATGTATTGGACCGCCGCAAGTCTTGAGCGATGGTCAGAATATTCTGGATCGACCACCATTTATAAACATAAAAATTATCTCAATGCTCTGATGAAGAGGGTGGAGAAATTAAATCCCAACTATTATTACGGGGCCGTGCCTCGTTATTGGGGTTCTTTTTTGGCAGTGGCCACTTATATGTCGGGTGGAAATTTAGAAGAGAGTAAAAAACAATTTAATAAATCTCTTAAGATGGCACCGGAATATTTAGGCACTCATCTTCTCATGGCCGAACGTTATTGGGCCCGATCTAAGAATAAGGAAGAGTTTAAAAAGTCTTTAAGGGCCATTTTAGATTCTTCTTATGATACCCACGCTAATCTTGCCATTGAGAATGGACTCGAGAAGAAAAAGGCCGAAAAACTTCTCGCAAAAATGGGTGAGCTTTTTTAAGATCGTTATTAACTAAAGGATTTTTATGACACGTTTTTTGTCGAGTTTATTTTGTTGCCTTCTTTTTATTAGCAGTGCTCTTGCTTCAAAAGAAGAGGCCCTCAAACTTTGGTCACAAAGAGATATCAAACAAAATATGGAAAGGGCCTTACAGCTTTTTGAAGAGCTCCACACTAAAGCGCCAACGAACCTGGAATACCTCACTTACCTCACTCAGGGTTATTATTTCATGGGGGCCGGTTTCACAGACGATACAGATGAAAAAAAAGCCTATTTTGAAAAAGGCCGCCTCTTTGGTGAAAAAGGTCTAATGACAAACGCAGAATTCAAAAAACGTTTTGAAAAAGATGGCATGGAAAAATCTCTAGACTCTGTGACTGTTAATGAGGCCACAGTTCTTTTCTGGGCAGCTTCCAACTTAGGTAGCTGGGCACGTGCTAATGGAGTGATGTCTTCTCTTGGTTATAAGGGGCAAATTCAGGCCATGATCACACGCACTGAAGCTCTAAATGCAAATGTCTTTTATGGTGGAGTTCAACGATATTGGGGAGCCTTTTATTCACTTGCTCCAGGACTTGCTGGCGGAGATATGGAAAAGAGTAAGGCCGCTTTTGAGAAGGCACTACAATTAGAACCAAATTATCTTGGTACAAAGGTTCTTATGGCAGAGACGTATCTTGTGAAAAAAGATGATAAAACAAAGTTTGAAGCAGTTTTAAAAGAAGTCTTGGCCGCCAAGGCCGATCATCCACAGTATGGGCCTGAAAATAAAATTGAGCAGCAGAAGGCCCAGAGACTACTTAAAAAAGTGCATGATCTTTTTTAGAGAATAAAATTAAACGGCAAAGCAACACCGAAGGCCACGGCCAAAAGGATCGCCGTTCCTACAAGAATGGTGGCCATGATTTTATACGGAATTCCAAACATAAATGCTCCTGATGGTTTTAGTTTAATAGCGTGGGATGCTGGGGTCAATGGTTGTTGACCATTCTTCGATCCCGCCGCGCAGTGAGAGCGCGTCGTAGCCATGGAACTTGAGAAATTGAGTTGCATAAAGGCTTCGTACACCATGATGGCAATAAACAATCAGGGGCAGCTTATCTTGAGGAATCTCTTGGTAGCGGGCCTCTAGTTCATTTAAAGGAATGTGAATGCCACCAAGCGAGGCCAGTTCACGTTCATCCTCTCGTCGCACATCCAAAAGATGATACGATTTATTTTTTTCTTTCCATTTAATAAGATTAGATGGGGCTATTTCCATCACCTGGCCCAGTCAGGGTATGCCCTGTTTCGAGTTTATTAAAGACGATACTGCCTGAAGGCATGCTCGCCGTGAGCCACACGTTACCACCGATGATAGAACCTTTTCCAATGATGGTTTCTCCACCGAGGATGGTCGAGTTGGCATAGATAACCACATCATCTTCGATCGTGGGATGACGTTTTTTTGATTGTAGTTTTTTCTTTACACTCAATGCTCCAAGAGTAACACCTTGATAGATCTTTACATTATTCCCAATGATTGATGTTTCACCAATCACAACTCCTGTACCATGGTCAATAAAAAAGCTCTCTCCCACTGTTGCACCGGGATGAATATCGATTCCTGTTTTTTCGTGAGCGTACTCACTCATAAGACGTGGAATAAGAGGGATATTTAAAAGTTGTAGGGCATGGGCCAGGCGATGAATGCAAACAGCATAAAAGCCTGGGTATGTTGTAATAACTTCTTCACGACTATAGGCCGCGGGATCACCCTGAAAAGCAGCAGCGGCGTCGGTATCAAGAAGATTTGCAATCTCTGGTAGGTGGTCAAAAAAAGTGTTAACTTTTTGTGGGGCACTGGCCTTGAGATTGGGATCAAGAGGGGAAACCGATTCGATAAAAGTGATAAATCTTTTTTGTAATTTAAGAACATCGGCTTCAGTGGTCTCAAGACTTCGCGTGGCCAAACAGCCTCTTTGAGGGAACAACAAACACACGAGCTCGTCGACCGAGTTCCTCACTTCTTGAACATTCATGACGATTTTGGCGGCCTGAAAGCGGTCTTGGTGTAAAAAATGGGCGAGTTTAGAAGACATTTAGGACCTTTTGACGTATAAATAAACCATTCTAAACTACCGCTGACGCAGGGAAAATTCAATGGATCTTCGTACCAAATTGAAAAGCACGGGCCTTCTCCAAGTAATTGGAAATACTCCTATGTTAAAAGTTCAAAGTCTCAGTACTCTAAGTGGTTCAGATATTTTCATGAAATGTGAAAGTTTAAATCCCGGTGGAACAATTAAAGACCGACCGGCCATGAATATGGTGGTTGAGGCCATCGTGCGTGGAGATTTAAAACCCGGCATGACCATTGTTGAAGGAACTGCGGGAAATACAGGAATTGGTCTGGCACTTGTTGGCCAGGCCTTAGGGTATAAAGTGATCGTTGTCATGCCTAAAGGCATGGCCCCTGAGAAACATAAAGTGCTCAAACTTTATGGGGCCGAAGTCGTGGAAACAGATGCCGTTCTTTACACAGATGAGCGTCACTTTTTTCACGTTGCAAAAAAAATCGGTCAAAGTCGACCTGATTACTGGTGGGCCAATCAGTTTGATAATCCAGATAACTATCTTTCGCACTACCTCTCAACCGCGCCAGAAATGTATGAACAGATGGGTGGGAATATTGATGCCGTGGTTGTGGCCGCTGGCTCAGGCGGAACGGCAGCTGGTGTTTCAAAATACATGAAAGAAAAAAATCCTAAAATTAAAGTCATTATACCTGATCCGTTAGGTAGTGGTATTGTGCACTTTTTTAATAAAGGTCAGTTTGAAACTGATGGTGCCTACACGATGACAGAAGGCGTGGGGATCACGCGTATGGTGGAAAACTTTCGTCATATTTCTCAAGACCGCTGTTACACCATTACGGATCAGGATCTAACTTATCTTGCTGTGTATATGCGTGAGAAAGAAGGTTTAGTGATGGGGATGTCATCGATGCTCAACTTGGCCGGAGCATTTAATACAGCTCTTAAAAATGGTCCAGGTCAGAGAGTTGTGACCTTTATGTGTGATGGTGGAGAAAGAGCCATTTCTAAAATGTACTCACAAGAATTTTTAAAAGAAAAAAATATTAAATCCACACTTCTATCAGAAAAAGAGATTAAAGAGATTTTTCAAAAGATCTAAACTTATAAATCGTTTTGGCCTTTGTATTACATACTATTTTGCCTTGAGATTGATCGGCCAGATCAAACAGAGGTATTGGTAAGTGATGCTTAAGTGAATACTCCGTATAAAATTTTTCTCGGGTTGAGTGTTCATCACCCACTACATTAAAGACTCCTTTCAGGCCTTCTTCTATGAGGGCCAAGGTAAAACCAATGGCATCCTCTAAATGTAAAAGATTAACGGGCCAAAGACGGTTTTTAAGATCTTTTTTACCCGCCAGATGTTGACCTGGATGGCGGGTGTCTCCTAATAAACCACCGAATCTTAAAATGGAGACTTGTTTAAGATGTTTTAAAATCCATTGTTCCTCAAGAACTAACTCTTTGTTTTGAATCGTCGGACTCTCTTCATTGACGAGAATGGGATCATCAAGATAAACAGAGGTGGAGCTAATAAATATGACATGGGACTTATCCCTCCAAGGCCAGAGCTTAAACCATTCAAGCTGGCCATGAAAGGGTGGAATGTTAAGGATGATAAGATCACTTAAGAAGAGCTCCTCATCAGGCAGCGCGGGATGATTTAAGAGGAAGGTCTTAAAGTTCAAGGCAGAAAGTTTATCCCTCTTCTGTGGGGTGCGAGTGGTGCCCAAGACATCATGCCCCAGATGATTCAGCTGTTTACCTAAGGCCTCTCCAAACCAACCGAGACCAATGAGACTTATCTTCATAGTTTTGAGAACGTTTTGTTCATGTTATCATTAATAAAAAGTGCACACACTCGCCAGGGAGATTCCATGCCTCCATTTAGTGTTATCATCATATCTCTAGGCCGCCAAGATCAGCTAAAAAAATGTCTAAGTTCACTTCCCAAAGATGCCAGATACATTGTTGTAGGTTTAGAGGAAGGATCCTCCCTAGGCGCCCGTTTAAACCAGGCCATGGAATCTGTGCCTGATGAATGGATTTTATTAATTGATGAGTCGGCCCAGTTGACGAAAAATTATGTCGAACAATCATTACTCATTTTAGAAGATAAAAGAGTGGATATCTTAGGGGGGCCAGATGTTCCCGTTGAAGATAGTTTTTTTCTTCAATCTCGCGCTATTGCCCTATCGTCACCTTTTTGTACTGGAACAACATTTGTAAGACACCGAGGGCTTGGCAAAAAACTTCTCGCCTCAGATGAAGAGCGTCTTACTCATCGAGCTTTTTGGATTCGGAAAAGTGTCATTGAGAAGGGCATGAGTTTTGATGAGACAGACTCCTTTTTTAAAGCTTTTTTTCTTCAGAAAAGTAAACAAAATGGATTCGGGGTTTATTATCATCCTATGATTAAGGTTTTGGT
>CAMCZE010000211.1 GCA_945885655.1 Bacteriovorax stolpii
CTATGGGTGGCCATGGGGCATTAGTTCTTGGTCTTCGTGAGCAAGATACTTTCGTTTGCGTTTCTGCATTTTCTCCTATTGTTAATCCCATTGCTGTTGATTGGGGTGAGAAGGCCTTTCATGGTTATTTGGGAGAGAACAAGGAAGAATGGAAAAAATATGATGCAACAGAAATCATTCGTAGTGGGGTTTCGAGAAAAGATACGTTACTTATTGATCAAGGTCTTTCTGATGAGTTTTTAGAAAAACAACTTCTTACTCAGCATCTTGTTGATGTCGCTAAAAAAAGTGGTCAAAAAGTTATCGTTCATTTTCGAGAAGGTTATGATCACAGTTATTTTTTTATTTCAACATTTATTAAGGAACATCTTGAGTTCCATTTAAAGGCCTTCTTAATGCGTGAAACTGAGATTAATTGAAAAACTGCGTGTTCACAGGTCTTTCTCATGTTTGTGAAGTTAAGACGATTCATCTTTTTTAGTTTCAAATTCTAAAAGTTTCATTTTAATTTCTAGACCACCAGAATATCCACCAATTCCTCCATTTGCCGAAATGACTCGGTGGCAAGGAATGATGATGCAAAGGGGATTTTTTCCGTTTGCTGTTCCCACGGCCCGAGTGGCCTTTTCATTTTTAATCATGCTGGCAAGGGTTTTATATGAGCATGTCTTTCCGTAAGGAATTTTTAAGAGATTTTTCCAAACCTGCATTTGAAACTTTGTACCTTCCATTTCCAACGGAATAGTAAATATTGTTCTTTGGTAGGAGAAGTATTCATCCAGCTCTTTTACTGCTAGTGCAAGTATGTTTTCAGGTTTTTTGGCAAACGGAACTCTACATCTATCCCAGAGTAAACTTTTAAGACCTTTCTCACTGGCCACTAGATACAGAGGGCCTAAGATGGATTGATACTTTAACTGTTTCAACTTTTTTTTCCTTGGACCACTTTTTTTCGTTAAAATTAACTTGGGTCCTTTGTGCGTCTTGTTGCTAGGTGATGTTCAGATTCAGGGGAGAATTTTTCAATGCCTATAATGTTAAATTCAACTCCCTCATCAGCAAATTCTTGTTGGTTATGCTCCAGAAACTCCATCATTGAGTGATCTACAATGATACAGTCAGATAGGTCGATGTAGATGATCTTAGCGTTTGGTAAGTTGTACAAAGTATCTTTTACTTTATATATAGACCAGAAAATTGCGGCGCGAATAACCTTTATTTTTACAACCGCGCCTTTTCTATTATAGACAAGAACGTTGGTGAAAAAAATTTCTTTGATTTTAAGACCACGGATAAGATGAATGAAAATTTTAACCAAAATACCGAACGCTACTCCCGCTAAAAGGTCTGTTGCAATAGTCATAATAACAGTAGAAGTAAAAATGATTAATTGATCGATTCCAATCTTATAAATTTTAATAAACTCTTTGGGTGAGCCTAATCTCCATCCAACAAAAACTAAAAGTGCGGCCAGACTTGAAAGAGGAATTTCTTGAACTAGCCAAGGAACACCGGCCACAAAAATAACCATAAAAATACCGTGAAAAAAGTTTGACCACTGAGTTTTTGCACCATTGTTGACATTTGAAGATGAACGCACAATTTCAGCAATCATCGGAAGACCACCGATAAATCCAGAAATAGTAGTACCCAGTCCTAAAGCGATGAGATCTTTGTCAAAGTTTGCTTTTCTCTTTTGCGGATCTAGAGATTGGATTGCAGAAGCGGAAAGTAAAGTTTCTAAACTTGCTACAAGAGCAATTGATACTGTCACGATCCAGAAGTTAGCTGTTCCAATTAAACTCCAGTTAGGGAAAACTATGCCGTCTACAAGGTTTTTTGGAAGTTGAACTAAAAACTTGGGGCCAATCTCA
Organism: Bacteriovorax stolpii; assembly: GCA_945885655.1. GTDB lineage: Bacteria > Bdellovibrionota > Bacteriovoracia > Bacteriovoracales > Bacteriovoracaceae > Peredibacter. Next base: position 1,875 of record CAMCZE010000211.1, read on the forward strand.
AATTGTTGATCAAAAAATGTATAAACATGTTCTTGTTGTAGATTAAAAATTTTATCAAAACAAATGCCAACAATGACAACAAGCATAGGAATGGGAACTTTTTTAATCCAAGAAAATGGGATTTTAGGAATAAAAATGAGCATCAATAGACTGACAATTCCTATGACAGTCACCTGGGGGTTTAAATGTCTTATGCTATTAGGAATCTCGGCGATAACACTTAAAATTTCTTTTGATTCAGGTTTTACACCTAAAAGCACGTGAATTTGTTTACTGATAATGATGATACCGATAGCGGCCATCATGCCGTGGACAACTGCTCCTGGAAAAAAAGTTGAAAGTTTGCCAGATTTCATAAATCCAAACAAAACTTGCATGATCCCCGCAATAACAATGGCGGCCAGTGTTGTTTGATAGCCAAGAGTAAGATCTCCGCCACCCAAAACATCAACCCCATGAATGATCACAACAATAAGACCGGCCGCAGGACCGCAAATAGTTAAATGGGAACCAGAAAAGATAGAAACAACGATCCCACCAACTGCTGCAGAAATAATCCCGGCCATGGGTGGGAATGAACTACCAATGGCGATTCCTAAAGAGAGAGGTAGAGCAATGAGAAAAACAAGAAAGCCTGATAAAAGATCGGCCTTCCAATTTTTTTTTAACCTTTCGCCCGTCAGTGAAACAAACGGTTCTGGTTTTTGTACTTTTTTCATAAAGCTCCTCTCAAAATGATAGGCCTATGAGTTGAATGACATGTTTATGTTAGGCAACTTTTATAGAATTAATGTATTTTTGATTGTGAAGCCGGGCCAAATTCTAGTCAACAAAATAGCCATGAATGATTCTTAATCCTTTATGGCGGATTAAGATATTTTCATTCAAGAAAGAGGGAGGGAGGGAGGGAGGGAGGGAGGGATAATCAAATTATCTCAGCATTCTAAACTGGATTTTGTAATCCCAGCCAAATGCTCCTTCATTCTGGTGGCTTTTTGCCACATCAACATAAGACTTTTTAGACAGAAGTTCAGTGATCTCTTGCGAAGTATAACCTATAGAACCAGTGATTAAGCGGTCATCACTGTTCTGAGTTAAAAGAAGGTCGGCAAGGGCCTTAATCTCTTTTCTGAGAGATACGAGGACTTGTCCAGTGGGAGTATTTTGAGTTGTATATACGGCAATGGCCATGTCAATAATGATTGATGAGAGCTGTTGCAGGGCCTTGATGTCATCGCCATCAGATTCAATTATGCCATAGTCCACGATCAGGTGATTTTGAGGTGTTTTGGCCGGGATTCCAATAAGGGGGAAAATAGCTCTATCTGTGGCGTTAAAAAAGAAGCCTTGCCTTGAAGAGATATTTTTATAAATGTCTGTTACTTTACCTGTTGGAATCACACCATCTGTGACGAAAAAATACGCATAAACATCATCACCCATATATTGAGATGATTTGATCACATCAATTTTGGTCGCATGGAAAGAAATCTTAGGTACGTTTAGATCGCTACTTTGATGAATTGGATTTTTTATCCATGTATCGAACTTGTCATCTGCACGAAGTTGCCAATGACCTTTTGAAAAGCGCACGTGTTCTAATCTTTCTAGAGGGATGTTTTTTTCTCTAAGAACAGTTAATATGGTTCGTACCTCAGCTCTGAGATAGAGATGATGTTGAGTTTCTGATCCATAGATTTCAATGGCCTCTAAAAAGGCAGGGATAAGAATTGAAGTTTCGGCGTGGGCCAAAGTTGTGAGAAGAAACAAGGATAGTAACCATTTCATCTATCATCCTTTTGTCATTTGCTACAAAAAGAATAAAGTTTTAAGTAGCTGACTGGCAAGCTTGGGAGAGGTGTTTTTCTGGTCAATGACGAAAAAAAATAATCAGTTAGGATTAATTTAAAATAATTCTTCATGCGTGTTGCGGCATGTGATCTTTATGTGTGGAGCAAAGATTTAAAGGACAAATTAACGGGCGCGTTTCTCATTAATCTGCTTGAGTTTTTTAACTGTCTGCTCTTGGAGCTTTCGAAGTTCATCGTGAATTGTTTTAAGTTCTTCTTCTGATAATTCTTCAAGGTCAATGAATTACTCCCGGATCTAAAAACTGTCACGTAACAATTTCTTAAATAACGGTATTTCAGAAACTTAAAATACGTGAGTAAATAGGTCTTTTTCGTTCGCTGCATTTGTCCTTACCATTTATAAAAAAATCCTTCACTATTTGAATAGAGCTCTTCCTCTAACCAAAGGATTTGTATGGGACAACATACTTTAAGGGATGAAAGTCGTTGGAAAGATCGTACTCAAAGAAATATGGCTCCGCATGGTTATATTTCTCTTTTAGATGAAGAAAAAGATGAGGCCATCTATCAAGATATTATCCAGGGCCTTTATAAAAGTAGTTTAAATACAGACGATGTGATCGTAACCGTAACCAATGCAAACATTTATCTTCGAGGTCTTATTGATAGTTTTGATGACTTCATTAAAATTGAAGAATTCATCACTCATGTGGCCGGTGTTAAAGAAATAAAAAACGAACTACAAGTGAGAACTTAGAGTTTTAATGCAAATTGCGCCAGTCCGTTAACAACGGACTGGTAGATATTATGTTCTGAAATTTTATCATCTCCAAATATCTTTTTAAGTTCTTCTTTAATGAGCGGAAACTGTGAAGTTCCTCCCGTTAAACAGACTTGATCCACCTCGTTTGGTTTAAGGCCTGATTGGGTGAAGACATCCATCATTGTATTCATCACTTCTTCTATAGTAGGGGTGACACTTTTTCGATATTCACGATCATCTACTTCTTGTTCAACCATAAGATCTAAAAAATGGTAGGAAAAAAGGCCTAAAGGGTTTTTTCCTAAACTGATTTTAACTCTTTCAATTTCATGAAAAAGGGGAAAACCAAGTTGGCATTCCACCAGAGTAAAGAGATTTTTCATCCTGGTCTGATCAAGGGGGGAAAGAGCAAACTTGTTAATATGCTGAAGAAATTCCCACGTATCTTTATCTCTTAAGTGGGTGATGTGGGCAGGGGAGCAAATTTTTTTGAGAAGATTTCTTGGAAACTGCAAAACATTTGTCCCTCCAGGCAGTTGATACTCAAACTGAGATCCAAAATGAGGAGAGATGAAATCTCTCATCATCATCCCGTCAAGAACATCTCCAGCGATAAATATTCCGGAAAGACCTAAAATATCTTCCTTTGAATATCCACCGCCATGGAATTTCATTAAAGTAAAATCAGAAGTCCCTCCACCAAAATCGGTGATAAGAACAATTTTCTCTTTTTTGTCACTGCTTTGATAATCCAAACCAGCAGCGATGGGTTCTGGACAAAAAACGACTTTTTTAAAGCCGGCAATTTCGCTGGCCTTCTGCATCCGATCCTGTGCTAATTGGTCATTGTCCTTATCCAGCGAATAGAGGGCGGGCCTACCTAAAACAATTTTTTCAACATCTTCACCGGTAAAATGATTGGCCCGTTTTCTCATCTCCCCTAAAAATACGGCCACCATCTCTGAGATATTGAGATTCCTGTTATGAACGGAAGTTCCTGTATAACCCGGCTCAGGAAGAAATTTTTTGATTGATCTAAAAAAACGGCCCTCACCTTCATGGGCCACATATTCAGAGATGGCCTCATTACCAAAAAACC
>CAMCZE010000212.1 GCA_945885655.1 Bacteriovorax stolpii
GTTTCTTCTCCACAAATATAGGCACCAGCTCCTTTATAAACCACAAGATCAAAATCAAATCCTGAGCCCAAAATATTTTTCCCTAAAAACCCTTTTGCATAAGCGTCGTCGATCGCTTTTTGCATCAAACGAGTCTCCTTAAACCACTCTCCACGTACGTAGATAAATCCCTTATTTGAAGCAATCGCATGGCCTGCGATAATCATTCCTTCAATCATTCTATGTGGCGTTTTTGTAAAGATCAGGCGATCTTTAAATGTCCCAGGCTCTCCCTCATCAGCATTACAAACAAGATACTTTGGTTTTAAATTTCCATTCGCATCCACAGGATTTGCAGGCATAAAAGACCATTTCATCCCTGTAGGAAACCCTGCTCCGCCTCGACCCCGAAGATTAGATTTTTTTACTTCATCAATGACTTCAGCAGGCTTCATCTTAAGCGCTTTCTCAAGTCCTTTGTAGCCATTCTCATTTGTTATATAAAAATCAAGAGTCTCACATCCTGGCCTCTGCACATTCGGAGTAATGACAGGTTCAAAATGTTCGTTATTATACATCATGGCCATACTCCATCCTGTCGAGTGCTCTTGCCGACAGTCTTATTGGTAGCCACATCTTTTTCGGCTTGATTGATAAGTTCAACCAACTGAGCTTCAGTGACATTTTCGTAATAATCTTCATTCATCATGATTGCAGGTGCTGTTCCACAAGACGCGAGACACTCCACTTGAGTAAGAGTAAAACAACTATCTTTGGTCGTTTGCCCCGCATGCACACCTAATCTTTTTTCTGCACAACTTACAAGCTTATCAGCTCCATTCAACCAGCATGAGATATTGGTACAAATCTGAACGTCAACTTTACCTTGAGGATGAAGTTTAAACATGGTGTAGAAGCTTGCCACTTCTCTAACCTTAGAAAGCGGGAGATTTAAAAACTCTCCAGCTTCTTTCATGGCATCCAATGATACCCAGCCATGATCATTTTGAATTTCATGCAAAAGTGGAATCAATAACGCTTGCTCAGTCGGAAACTGATGGCGAATGCCATTGATCGTTTTTTTAATTTTTTCAGATAATGCCATATGTATCTCTCTCTTAATTAACGGTCTAGTTCACCGGCGATGATGTTCACACTTCCTAAATGAGCAATAACATCAGGGATCTTCCCGCCTTTAATCGTTGCTTCAAAGGCCTGGAACATCATAAATGATGGAGACTTCACCCGCATTCTCCATGCCTTGGGTCCGCCACGACTTACGATATAAAAACCAATCTCACCATTTGGACCTTCAGTCGCAGTGAAACACTCACCTTTGGGTACATCAATTCCTTCCATGAAGATTTTAAAATGATGGATCAAAACTTCCATTTTGGTATAAACATCAATTTTATCTGGAATACGAACGCGTTTGTCTTCAACCCAAAGTGGGCCAGAAGGAATACGTTTATTACATTGTTTAAGAATACGCACAGACTGACGCATTTCTTCCATACGAACAAGGTATCTTTCATAGACATCGCCGTTTGAACCAACAACCACATCAAAATCTAAATCAGGATAGAAATAATAAGGACGATCACGGCGTAAATCCATGTCAATTCCTGATGCTCTGAGAGATGGCCCAGTGATTGAGTACTGAAGAGCATCAGCTTTAGAAATGATACCTACATTTTTTGTGCGATCGATCCAAATACGATTTGAGTTTAAAAGCCCCTCGATCTCATCAATAGTCTTAGGGAATTCTTCGCAGAATTTCCAAAGTCTTTCTGTAAAATTATCTGGTAGATCATAACTCATTCCACCGATACGAGCATAAGTTGTTGTGAGTCTCATCCCGCACATTGATTCAATCATCGTATAAGCTTCTTCTCTCCAATGGATAAGGTAGAAAAAAGCTGTCATCGCCCCGATATCAAGAGCATTGGCAGCCACACATACAATGTGATCTATGATTCGAGATAGTTCCATACAAATCGTACGGATCCACATACAGCGCTCAGTGACAGACAAGTTAAAAAGATTTTCAACAGTCATAGCATAAGTGATGTTGTTATTAAGAGCAGAACAGTAGTTTAAACGATCAGTGTAAACCATCCACTGGTGATAGGTTTTATCTTCGCCCAACTTTTCAATCCCACGGTGAAGATAGCCAATTTCGCATGCAGCGTCTTCAATGGTTTCTCCGTTCACACGACACATGACACGTAGAGTTCCATGAGTAGCAGGATGGGCAGGACCAATGTTGATCAGGACGTTTGGGTTATAAAGATCAGTTAGACCTTCATCTTTAGTATTGATGCTCATTTTTTATCCCCATTTTCTGTCACGTGAGTGTCCACCTTGAGTGGATTTGCCCCTAAATGAAATGGAATATTATTACTGAATGGTTCTCTTCTTTTGATCGGATACTCTTTACGTAGAGGAAAACCTGTAAACCGCTCATCCATCATGATTCTTCGAAGATTCGGATGACCCTGAAACTTAATCCCATACATGTCAAAAACTTCACGCTCAAGCCAGTTCGCGGCTTTAAATACATCTGAAATTGTCATGGCTTCTTGGTCTATATCAATAAGAGTCTTTATGCGAATACGAGTATGAAGCTCAATTGAAGTTACATTATAAACGAGTACAAATCTTTTATCGCCGTCTTCTTTATCTTCATTATCATAAGCGGTCACATCGGAGAGGTAATCTACCTTAAGATGAGGATCAATCATGAATGATTTAAGAAGAAGTTTCGCATCGGCCGGATTTTTGGCCCAAATGATCGGCTCTTCTAATTTATCCAACTCAACCTTACGATCTTGACCATATTTTTCAGTTAAACGTGCTGTTACTTTTCCTTGGGTCTCAATGAACTTGGCCCCAGGAGAAAAGGTATTGGTTCTTGTTATCATACTTTCTGCTCCCGCTTAGCTTCCTGTTCTTTTACGTATTCAGGAGTGATAGTGAAGTCAGCTTTAATCTGATAAAGATCCTTACGGTAAGTCATCGCATTCATCGCATCTTCAGGAGTCGGACGCTCAGCGGGCATTCTTTCTATTCTATTATCTATTTTATTTTGAAGGTGCATAACAGCGTGAATAAGTCCCTCGGGAATTGGTGGGCAACCAGGAACGTAAACATCTACTGGCATGATTTCGTCAATTCCCTGAAGTACTGAATACGTATCAAAAATACCACCAGATGATGAACATGCACCCATCGCGATAACCCATTTAGGCTCAAGCATTTGATCATAAATAGTACGAAGAACTGGAGCCATCTTCGTTGTGATCGTTCCAGCAACAATCAGCATATCTGCCTGACGAGGAGAGAAACGCACAACCTCTGCACCAAAACGGGCCAAATCGTAAGTACTAGAAATTGTCGACATCATTTCGATTCCACAACATGAAGTACCAAAAGTCATAGGCCACAGAGAATTTTTCTGGGCCCATTTAACCGCATCACTTAAAAGTGTCGGAAAGAAAAAAGAACTTCCATCTTTAGACATAAATTACTCCTAATCCCAGCTCAAAGCACCACGTAGACGAAGATATAAATATCCACCTAAGAGGAGCATGAAGAATAAACCCATTTCCAAAAGGATGAGTGGGCCAGATTTTAAATACGTTTGATAAACTAGGGTCCATGGATACATAAAAACGACTTCGACGTCGAAAATAAGAAAGACAATACCTACTAAATAATAACGAACAGAAAACTGCTGATGAGCGTTACCTTCGTACTCCACACCACACTCATAAGTGTCATACTTTTTACGTGTGGCCTCACGGGGCACTCTTCCTAAAATTTTATTAATAACCACTAAAACCGCAGCAATAATGACGGCTATCGTGATCATGATTAAAATTGCCAAATAATTTAACGACCCTTCAATAGGAAGTTCCATAAACGCCCTCAGATAAAAATGTGACTAAAATTTATCACTGGCAAAAGACAAACTCAAATCTTTACGCAAGAAAACTGATACTGTTTGGCAGACCGAACAACTTTTCATTTTGATCTGGCAAAATTTTTGAACATCCTTTACTCTAAATCATGCCAGAAAACGACTCTATTCTCCTTTTTGAAGGTTCTTACTTTTATTTTCAAAAAGAGAGTAATTACTCTCAAGAAAATTTCCAACTCATCCAGGCCAAAGACCAAGAGAGTTACTGGATTCGTTCTGAAATTTTGTCCCGCATTGAAACAGGCGAATTTTTAAAAATAAAAGTTCATTATGATTTGAATAATCACTTCATTCCGAACCATGTTAAAATTGAGAAATCTATTGGTAATAAATATGCTTGCGAAACCTTTTTAATGGACCTAGCTAGTCAAGAATTGCATTACACTTTTTTAGACTCAAATCAGCAACTTCATGAATACAAAAGGCCAATCAGTTCTAAGCACTTCGTCTCTTCTCCAGCATTCGCCACTTCTGTGACATTTCTTTTATCTAAGAAATTAGACGCGTTGGGCAGGACCCCCATCGTTTTGGTGAGTTCAACTAATGACTGGACTTATGAAGGCCCTCCTACAGAAAAAGTCATTTATGCAGAAATGAAGACACGTGAAATGCAAGATTTTAAAATCAATAACAGTACACTGATGGCCAGTCATCTTTGTTTATATGAATTTGATTCTTCCCATACCATTGTAGAGCAACCCGTTAATATTTATATTAGTAAACATTTTTCGCTGCCCTACCAGATGACTCAAGGCGATCAAAAAATTGTCATTAAAAATCTCAAAAAACACACTATAGATTAAAATAGTTTGTGATTTTCTCGCAGGCCTCTTTTAATGGAACCGAAATGATTTGATAAGGCTCCATGAGTTTTTGGAAAGTTCTGAGTGTTCCACCCTTCCATCTTTTGACTCTGTTATCTACGACTAAAATCGCTCCATGGTCATTTTCGGAACGAAGAAGACGTCCAAATTTTTGATGAAGTGATCTTGTACGATGAGCAAGAAAATAATCATTAAACTCATTTCCAAATTTAAATTCAAAAAAATCTCGACGTTTTTGTATAACTAAGTCTTGTCTTACATCAGGAATCTTATCCACCACGATGAACTGAAGTTTTTCTCCCGGTATATCGATTCCTTCTCCAAAACTCTCCATACCAATGAGGATGCCGCTGGCCTCTCGCTTAAATTCTTCCACAACGTTTTTTCCCAGCCCCTGAACAAATACAGGAATTTTTCCTTCAAATTCTTTTAGGAGTAGATCCACTGCGATTTCAAAACGCAAACGTGAGGAAAAAAGCATCAATGTTCGGCCTCCAAGCTTGGAGATCACAGGACTGACTTCTTTTAAAAGATCCGGCACAAAAAGGGGATCGGAAATATTACGCGTATCTGAGCAAAGATACACTTGAGATTTATTTTTATAATCATAAACAGCATCTAAAAACAAACCGGCCTTAAAACGTTTATCAGGAGCAAGATAAGTATATCCTGTCATCCACTCCACTCCTTGAACTCCCGAATC
>CAMCZE010000213.1 GCA_945885655.1 Bacteriovorax stolpii
CTATTTATCGCAAGACAGTGGGGAGCGATTTCTTATTCTTGATCAACAATCTCAAAATCAGCAGCTGAGCCAAAAAAATGATACGTCTTTTTTAAATAATCTTTTTAACTTCGGATTCAGAGTCTCTCCCAATCTCGGTTTTGGAATTAAGGCCTATGCTCCCAATTATAAATACAGTGAAACCTACTCCGTAAATTATGGGGATGGTAAGTCTGTAAAACAGGTGGGGAGCATAAAAAGTTCAATCATCGGAGTAGGTGCCGGATTCACATATCTTCTGGGGAGCAACTGGTATCTGGGCAGCTACTTTACAGGTAATAAAGAAGTCCGAAAGTCTGATTACACTTTTACTGGGATTGATGGAGTGTCAGAAAATATGAAGGAGGACAAAGAATATACAACAGGAAAATATGGAGTGGGACTCAGTTATCTTTCTGGTAAGCGTGGAGGAGGATTTCGTTTTGAAGTTGCTTTTAATCGAATGAATCAGCCTACATATTTAGACATAGGTAGTGGGGAGCAGATCTATTCAGCGCTAGAGTTCTCGACACGCCATGTGACCGCAGGAATAAATGTGAAAATGACAAAAAATATTTATTACGATGAAACTGACCTGATCGATATCATTGTAGGTGAGAGCAATATTTCTAAGGCCTACGTTCCTCAGTATGGAACGTTTATTTCTTTTGGAAATGATAAGGGCCATGCATTAGGGGCCGCCATTGTTTATTACCGCTCAAAGGGAAATAAAAAACTTTTCGGTAATGATCAATCTGCAAGCACTACCCATAGAGGATTTTCCTTTAATTACGCTTATCTATTTTAGGTTGCCACTCTGATTCTACCCACGTTAACGTTGAAGAATGTCTCTATTAAAATCGAACATAAAACTAGGTCCTGCTATTTGTCTCTCAAGCTGGAGAAAAATTGCGATTGGGACGTGGAAGACGGCAAAAGATCCATCCGTTTATGGTATGATGGATGTTCATGCAGCACCTGCTTTGGCCTATATCGAAAAAATTAAACAAGAAACAGGACTCAAGGTTACTCTCACTCACGTGCTGGGAAAGGCCATTGCTATAACGATGCAGCGTCATCCTGAAATCAATTGTGTGCTGCGGTTTGGACGTCTTTATCCTCGTCGTGACGTGGATGTATTTTATCAGGTGGCCACTGATAAGGCAGGAAAAGATCTTTCGGGCATGACCGTTCGTCAGGCCGATCTGAAGTCAATTCCTGAGATCGCGCGCGAGATGCAGGAGCTCGTTCATTATATTAGAGAAAAGGATGATCCAAGTTTTAAAAAAATGAAAAAGTCGATGAGTCTTATCCCTGGCCTCTTCATTGGCCATGTTTTAAGTGTGGCCGAGTTTTTTATGTATAGTTTAAACTTATGGTCGCCCCTCTTAGGTTCGCCTAGGGATTCTTTTGGTAGTGTCATGGTGACTAATGTGGGCTCACTTGGAATAGAGACGGGATTTGCGCCTTTAGTCGCTTATTCTCGTGTTCCTATTCTTTTGGCCCTGGGAGCAGTGAGGGAGATGCCTGTGGTTCGTCATCACAAAGTCGAAATTGAAGAACAAATGAGGATCTGTGTTACGTTTGATCATCGATTAATTGATGGAGTCGTTGCAAGTCATATGACAAAAACTTTGACGAATATTTTACTCAATCCAGAAGTCGAATTCAGTGCTCCACCTGTGCCGAATAAATACTTTTTTTAGAAAACACCCCGGAAAAATCCTTCTTCCGAGGGAAAAATCGTAACATTCATTGATAAAACTCACTTTTTTTCTCTTTTTCGAGGGAAAACATGCTTTTTTAGTTTGATTTTGAGTATTAAATCGTGAAAGCTATTAGAGACAACGAAGTTGAACGATCAATTAATGTTCTATCCATGGAGGATTTATGGCAAAAAAAGCCGCTAAAGCAACTAAGAAAGCTCCTGCTAAAAAAGCAACAGCTAAAAAGGCCCCTGCAAAAGCTACGACAAAAAAAGCTCCTGCTAAAAAAGCTACAGCTAAGAAAGCTCCAGCTAAAAAAGCAACAGCTCGTAAGCCAAATGCTGCTTTCATGAAAGCTCTTACACCATCTTCTGCACTTGCTGATGTTATCGGTACTGCAGCTGCTGCAAGAACTGAAGTTGTTAAGAAGATTTGGACTTACATCAAGAAGCACAATCTTCAAAACCCTAAAAACAAAAGAAACATCCTTGCTGATGACAAACTTCAAAAAGTTTTCGGTAAGAAAGAAGTTTCTATGTTTGAACTTGCTGGAATTATCGGAAAACACCTTAAGTAGTTTTTGATATTTCGAAAGGTCAGCAGGAATGCTGGCCTTTCTTTTTTTTATTTTGCGTCTGAAGCTATTCGAAGCTCTGTATTTCCCACAAAAATCTTTTTTGAATTCGTTTTACTTAAAGAACTTTTTTTCCATTCCCCATAGACCTTAATTGGCGCATCAGATAAGTTTAGGGCAAAGTCATTATTAGTGAGGTCAAAAGATTTTTGAAACCCATGACCCTCTCTCCAAGCATTTAAAAAGGGAATGAACTCAATTTCAGAGTTAGCATTCACGGCCACAGAACCAACAGAGGCATCAAAACCCATTTTAATAAAACTTGCATTGTGATATGAGCCATAACAAGAAAGGTTATACATCATACGAAGTTTTTTTCTTAAGGATGTGGAATTGAGTTTAATAAATTCATGTTCAAGGGAAGGCAATTTCCATTTTTTATCAAAAAAAGTCAGTTTTTTTTCAGAGCCATGGAGAGAAAGGATCACGTCAATGGCCATGATATCTTCACGGTGGGACATTTCTAAAAGCGCCTTTTTAAAATTCGGTATCGTGGCTTCATGGCCAAGTAGATATTGAACTTCACCGTAGTATGGTTTTAAGAAAATATTCACAGCAGACAGAGTAAGTTCTTCGGTGATTCTATAAAGATCTCTCATTTCTGGAGCACCTGTTGAATCCAATTCGGAGACAACTAAAAGTACTCTTTCTTCTCGTGCCACATAACCATGAGATTGAGTTGAAAAAATTAAGAGCCAAAAGAGGAAAAGTGGTTTCATGGGTTCTCCTTAGAAAGGATCATAACTCTCTAAGGAGAACGAACATCATTTAAGTGTTAAAAAGCATATTTTATTCCTAGGGACAAAACAGAACCAAAGGGGCAACCCCTTAGGATAACGTGCCTGCTTTAACGGCAGCGATGGTTTCTTTGGCGCCTCCAACGAGTTTGCCATTTGCAAAGACTTGGGGATAAGTGGCCCATCCACTCCAAAGCTTAATGGCGAGTCTTGGTTTCCATTGAGAAAAGTACCCACCATACTGTATGTATTTATAACTTATTCCGGCCTGATCTAAAGCTTTTTTTGCCTTTTTAACATAAGGATTATTGGCCATTCCGATGACTACAATTTTATTCCCCTCAACAGCTTTTTTTACTTCACTGACAGTGGACTGATGGAAACCACCGATAACGGCCTGAGCTTCAGGTGTTACATTTTCTAAAACTAAACGTGACATAAATGTCTCCTTTAAGAGTATTCAAACTGCCTTTCCACTAGTTTGTGATAAAGACCGTCTTCTATTTTATATAAATCGATATGGGTGCCTATTTGAACAACTTTTCCTCCATCCATGACGATGATTTTATCGGCCCGTTTTACTGTTGAAAGCCTATGAGCGATGATGAGAGTTGCACGAATACCAATCTGGTTTTCTAGGGCCTTCTGAACTAAATGCTCACTCTCGGCATCTAGGGCACTTGTGGCCTCATCTAAAATAAGTATGCGAGGATTTTTAAGTAGGGCCCTTGCAATGGCCACACGCTGTTTTTGACCACCGGAGAGTTGGATACCCCGTTCTCCCACCAATGTTTCATAACCTTGAGGGAAGCCCATAATGAAATCATGAGCAAAAGCTTTTTTTGCGGCCTCATGAACTTGGGCCTCTGAGGCCTCTGGTTTACCATAACGAATGTTTTCATATAAAGATTCAGATACAAGGACTGGTTCTTGGGAAACAATTCCAATCGACTCCCTGACAGCGGTGAGTGAATAATCTTTGGAATTAACGCCATCAAAAAGAATATCACCCTGGGTTGTTTCATAAAAACGCATGAGAAGTTGGGCCAGAGTCGATTTACCTGCTCCGGAGGGGCCCACGACTGCTACGGTTTCATGTGGGGCAATAGTAAAACTCACTCCCTGAAGAACTGGAAAGTCTAATCGTGCGGGATAAGAAAAATGCACGTTCTTAAATTCGATGAATCCATTTTTTAAAGTTTTTATTCCTGTGGTGACATCCTCAGTTTTTTTCTCCAGGAGTTCAAAGATTCTTTCACTCGCACCAAAGGCCGACATAAAGTCTGTCCATAAACCACCTAACATACCAACTGAAAACGCCACAGTAATGACATAAAGTAAAAAAGAAGTGAGAGTACCCACACTCATCTCACCTTCAATGACAAGTTTGCCACCATACCAGACAATAAAAACGACGGCAGTAAAACCTAATAGTGAAACAAGGTTGGTGAAACTTGTTACGACTTTAATCTTTTCTGTAGAGAGAAGAAATGAAAACTCAAGCTTGTCATGATAACGTTTTTTTTCAAAAGCCTCTTGTGAAAAAGCTTTGACTGTTCTCACACTTCCCATTCCTTCTTCGGCCACACCGGAAGAGGTCGCGAGGGCATCTTGAGCTTTTTTTGAGATGGCCTTCACTTTTTTTCCAAAACGAGCGGCCAAAAGCCCCAATGGAGGAATGATGACTAAAATAAAAACGGTGAGTTTGGGGGAAGTTAAAAAGAGCATCGTTATTCCACCAACTGCTTGTACAAAACCTCTAACAAGCATGGAGATATTCACACTTAAAGCATTTTGTAAGACAGCTGTGTCGCTGGAGAGGCGTGCGAGAAGTTCTCCCGTTTTTTGTTTATCAAAAAAAGTGACGTCTTGGCCAAGGAGCTGACCGAACAATCGGGAGCGCATACGTTTGACTGTTTTTTCTCCTGCCAAAGTAAAAAAGTAATAACGTAAGGCCGAGGTCACCGATTGAATGACAAAGATCACAAATGCCAGGAAGGCGGCCATATTGAGTTGGGATAAATTTTTGCTGGTGATCGCCTCATCAATGATTTTTTTAATGGAATGAGGATAAAACAAAAGAGCGGCACTGGAGATGGCCAGAAAAAGCATGCCCCAACCCAAGAGAGGCCACTCATGACGACTGAGACGTAATAATTTTTTGATCGTGTTCATAGACCTGAGTGTAAAGTTTAGTTGACATAATGTAAAGGATGGTTTACATTATGTCAGATGAATTTAAATAATAATCTTAAAGTTTTAAGACAACGTCATGGTGACATCTCCCAACAACATTTGGCAGAGATGATTGGTTGTTCTCGTCAGACGATTATTTCAATTGAATCGGGATGTAAAAATCCATCGGTTGAGCTGGCCTTAAAACTTTCTGAG
>CAMCZE010000214.1 GCA_945885655.1 Bacteriovorax stolpii
TGCTCATTTTAGAAGCTTCTTCACGAGTTGGAGACTTTAAGTTAAAGCCTGGTGTTCCTGGAGCATTCCATCTTTGATTAATGCTACCTTTATAAAAGGCCCAATAATCACCTGACCAGAATTTTTTTTCTCCAGCTGCGTGTCCTGAAAGCGGAAGTTTATCGAGTTTATCGTTGTATCTAGGAACCATGGTGCTTGGAAAAGATGTTCCACCCCATGCACCTTTGAGATCTGCCTTGGCCTCTTGATTTAAAAAGAGGGCCCCTAAAAGAAGAACAGCGTATTTCATAATTTTTATCCCTTAATGTGGTCCGTCGAATTAAGGGTGCTTTTAGGATAATTTATACATACTTGAAAGATATTTATTTAACGTGGCGAGTTGTTTTTTATGCAAGAGGGCCTATGAAGGCCCTCTTGAAGGATTTATTTAGCAATAGAACAGAAATTTTTAATACAAGAAATGGTAGGCATTTGGGTCATTGAGCAATTTGATCTGCCGCCGTAACGTTCTTGGTAAGCAGTTTCCCATTTAAGAAGTTCAGCTAAAAGATTCTCAAGTGCTTTGAGATCAGGATTATTCACGGATGTGAATGTGTAGGCACGTGGGCCACCACAAGCTTTTTTACCTTTAGGGAAAAGCAAACAATCAGCTGTGCTTTCACAAGTAAGGTCTCTGCCAGCATATATTTCTACTAGCTGGTTCATGTCTTTAATTTCTTGAAGAAGGTTTCCATGAGAAAAATCTTCAGCTGCCGAAACTGAAAAACTTAATACTAAACTAAGTGCCAATAAAATCTTCATTCATACCCCCGTATGTTTTATCTATAGTCTTCAACGATCGTAATGCCTGATGAAAGTTCGGTAGGAATTAATATATTTCCTTTGATGAGTACTGCAGTGGCATCTGGAAATGCTTTTTTCCAGGCGTTGAGGTTCTCTGGTTCATTTTCAAAAAGACCTATCACAGGGATATCCTGCAGTTTGGCATACTGGGCGATTTTTTGAACGGCAGCCTTTTTAAAAGTTAAAGAATCCTCTCCACGACTTCGCAGGATAATGTTTGAGAAGTTGTTATTCTGGATGAAGCCTAAACGAGTCAGTTGCTCATGAGTTGAAAGACTCTGAATGTCTGAATAACGAGAAGATACAAAAAACACTTGAGCGCCTAGACGTTTAAGTTCTCTTACATAAGAATTGGCCCCAGGCATTGGAGTGTCAGTTTCCATCCACTTGCCTGATAGATAAAACTCAACCATCTTTTTATTAAAGGTTCCCACAAAATCCGAGTTTGGTAACTGCAAACGACTCATGAGTTGTTGCCATGAGTAGCCGTTATCAAGACGATAAAAATCAATCAACGAAAGACCCAAGGCCTTTTCACATTCTTCGGAGGTATTTAGGCCTTTATCACAAAGCACTTGATGAGCTTCAAAATAAGAAAGATATTTACGTCCATGGGTATCAATCACAGTTTCGTCGAGATCCATTATGATGATGCCCGATTTTAACTGTGCTACATGATCACGAATTTGATCAAGTATAGGTGAAGCTGAGGCAATTGGGAGAACCAACAACAATGAGATAAGAATAAATAGATGTTTCATAAGGGCCATATATAAATTCTTGGAGATCATTAATCCGGCCAATAGTAAAATTTACAGACATTTTTAAATGGCCTATGATGGGCCCATGGTTAATTTAGTACTTTTACTTTTTTGTCTTGTGATTGGGTTCTTATTAAGAGTTTCAAAAAGACTTCCAGAAAATGCCGCCTCGACCCTCAGTGCGCTCATCTTACACGTCCCTCTGCCTGCTATGATCATCCTTAGTATCCCAAGACTTGAGTGGAGTTTTGCACTGATCTCATTATGTTTAGTGGCGTGGATTATTTTTGCAGCATCATTTCTTTTTTTTCGATGGTTGGGGCCAAAACTAGGTTGGGATCAGAAAGTGATTGGATGTCTCATCTTAACTGGTGGTCTAGGTAATACGGCCTTTGTAGGTTTTCCTATCATCGAAACTTTTTTTGGCAAAGAAAGTTTAAAACATGCCATTCTTTTAGATCAGGCAGGGAGTTTTCTCATCGCTTCGAGTTTAGGGATTTGGGTGGCAACTTTTTATGCACATGGAAAAATGCCCGCCAAAGAACTTTTCAAAAGAGTGATAAGTTTCCCACCTTTTGTGGCCTTTTCTTTTTCTCTTTTGTTGTCGGCATTTACTTGGCAGGCCAGTGGAGATGTTGAAATTTTATTAGAAAAGTTAAGTTCACTTTTGGCACCCATCGCTCTTATAACAGTAGGACTTCAATTAAAGTTTGAAGGCATGAAAGAGGATGCAAAATATCTTTTGGCAGGGCTGGGATTTAAACTTTTTTTTGCTCCTCTTCTTATCTTTGGCCTTTATCATTTGGGAGGAGTTCCTGAGAAATTTTTTAGAGTGGCCGTTATGGAAGCGGCCATGGCGCCCATGACTGTGGCCTATATTCTTGCTTCAACTCACGGTCTTCATCCAAGACTTGCTGGCAAAATGTTAGGTCTTGGAGTGCCAATATCTTTTTTGACTTTAACTCTTTGGTATTATGTTCTCTAATCTCTGATTAAAAAGCTCCAACCAACAAAAACTTACTTTCACGTTTCGTGATGGACGACATTAATGGATATGTCAGAATTAGGTTAAGAATGGTGCTTTATTATAAGGAGTCACTCATGAAAAGCTTGAAGCAAGGATTGCTAATCGCCTCTCTGATCGTTTCTGCCCCACTTTGGTCGTGTACTGAAGATGGAAAGGAAGGATTCATGCCAGAAAATGATCTTCGAATTTCAGTCAACGCTAAAAGGTTGGGTGGTATTTCTGAAGCTCAGTTTAACGCTGTTATTGATAAATACGAAGGTATTTATGCCCCTATCATTTCAGCAGAAGGCGGGAAGTTAGAAGTTTCTCGTGGATGGACGGATGCAACGGTAAATGCTTATGCGCAGCGACTGGGAACATCATGGAAAGTTTCTATGTTCGGTGGTTTGGCCCGTCACGACACCATTACAGAAGATGGTTTTGAGTTAGTTCTTTGTCATGAAATTGGTCACCACATTGGTGGAGCTCCGAAAAAAGCAAGTTTGTGGTCTAATCCATGGGCATCAAATGAAGGTCAGGCAGATTATTTTGCGACTTTAAAATGTCTTCGTCGTGGATGGTTAAATGAAAATAACGTTGAGATTGTTGGTAAGATGACTAATGTTCCAGCAACGTTAGTTTCTGCATGTTCTAAGGCCTGGAGTTCAGAGCAGGACCGTGCCATCTGTGTTCGAGGTGGTATGGCCGGGGATTCAGTTTCAAGATTGTTCGCTGCTTTAAGAACTGGTGAACCAGCTAAATTTGAAACTCCTGACGCTCGTGTTGCAACGAAAACAGATGACAATCATCCTGCTTATCAGTGTCGTCTTGATACATACTTCCAAGGTGCCCTTTGTGAAGCTTCTCTCAATGATGATGTTGAGCAGTCTTCAGAAGTTACTGGAACTTGTCATGGTTCTTTAGGTCACACATCTGGACTTCGTCCTTTATGTTGGTTTAAACCATCAGTTAGATAGTTATTTCCTTTCTTACTAAAGGCCGGATTTAATGCCGGCCTTTTTTATTCGATGTAGTCTGAGTTTTTGAAAAATTGCACGTCAGGGTTTTTTTCTTGAGCAAGTCGCAGGTCCCACTCAGTTCTCACGGCATAACAAAGACGTTTTTCTTTATCTTCCATGATGACTGAAGAGTATTCTTGGCAAAACTGATCTTCTTTTTTCTTATCATCAAATTTAAGCCATCTTACCCCAGCACAAGTCACAGATTCATACATAGCATCAACGCCATACTCATCTTCCAAACGAAATTTCACGACTTCAAACTGTAAGGCACCTACTGCACCCAGCATCTTTTCATTTGTATGACGTCTGATAAAAAGCTGTGTGGCCCCTTCTTCAGAGAGTTGCGAGAGACCTTTTTCTAAATGTTTGGCCTTCATCGGATCTTTAGCAGTCACACGCATGAAAAGTTCGGGAGCAAAACTTGGAATCCCTGTATAACGAATGAGTTTTTTACCCATAGAAAAAGTATCACCGATTTGATATTTACCAGTATCGTAGAGACCAATAATGTCTCCAGCAAATGCTTCTTCCGCAATATCTCTATCTCGGGCCTGAAAAATAAGGGGAGTCGCGATTCTGATCTCTTTGCCGGTTCTCACGTGATAAATTTTATCATTTCGACTGAACATCCCAGAGCACACCCGCATAAATGAAATACGATCTCGGTGTTTAGGATCCATATTGGCCTGAATCTTAAAAATAAAACCGGTGAACTCTGGATCCGTGGGTTCAATTACAACTTTAGGAGCACTGGAATCAAAGGGAGGAAGAACCGCTTGGCGAGACCGCGGAGTCGGGGCAATTTGAGTAATCAGATCTAAACATTCTTTGACACCAAAGTTTTTTAACGCTGATCCAAAAAAGACTGGAGTTTGAATTCCTGCTTGATATTCTTCCATGGAGAATTCCGGTATAAGAGTCGCCACCATCTCTAAGTCTTCTTTAAGTTTTTCTAATTGAGGAGCACCAATGGTCTCACATAGACTGTCTGACTCTAAATTTGATGCATCAATGAGACTCGGCGAAAAAGGATCTTTAGAATCTTTGAAGCTTAGGATTTGTTTTGTTTTAAAATCGTAGACACCTTTAAAATCCACTCCATTTCCAACGGGCCAGGTCATTGGGATACATTGAATTTTTAAGATGGATTCAATGTTATCTAAAAGAGCAAATGGATCCATGGCCTCACGATCATATTTATTCATAAAGGTCACAATAGGAGTGTCTCTCATACGACAAACTTCCATAAGTTTAATCGTTTGGGCCTCCACGCCTTTGGCCGAATCGATCATCATAAGAACCGATTCTACAGCTGTAAGTGTTCGGTAAGTATCTTCTGAGAAATCTTTGTGGCCGGGAGTATCTAAAAGATGAAGAGCACGATCATTGTATTCAAAACTCATAACGGAACTAGTAATCGAGATCCCACGTTGTTTTTCTAGTTCCATCCAGTCTGATTTAGCATAATCACCACTTTTTGATTTCACCATTCCGGCCTCACGAACAACACCACCAAACCATAAAAGTTTTTCCGTCATGGTGGTTTTACCGGCATCGGGGTGGGAAATAATGGCGAAAGTGCAGCGCGTCTTAAAGCTCATACTTAGTGTTCCTATATTCATAAATTCGGAGAGATAAGGGATATCAAATTATCGTGAGGATGTACATTGGAAGCTGTTTAATAGGGACGTCGTGGTTTTTCCGGAGGTTATTATATATAAATTCCTTCAAGCTCATTATAGCGATTATAAAGCACTTCAATTTTTCTATGATCACAAATAAAACTTCTTTCTTCAGTGTCGTGACGGCCTTCGACATACCTTTG
>CAMCZE010000215.1 GCA_945885655.1 Bacteriovorax stolpii
GCTGTTGAACATATGGGATATCAAACAGTACGTGGTTCATCTCATAGAGGTGGAGTGGCAGGACTACTAGCGGGCATGAAAAAGGTCATAGAGGGACATAAGATGACGGTTGCCGTAGATGGCCCAAAAGGTCCTATCTATAAAGTCAAAGATGGCATTACCGCCATCGCTACGAAGGCCAACAGACCTATAGCTCCGATACGAGGATTTCCAGAAAAAAAATATATCTTTGAAAGGAGCTGGAACAAGGCAACACTTCCATTTCCATTCACAAAAATCAAGCTTGTTGTTGGTAAGATTGGATCTTACACTACATCCGAACTTGAATCTAAAATGCTTTCGTTAAAATAATTATTTTTTAAATATTTCACAACCCACAGTTTTTGTTTCGTCAAAACTAATGAGTGTGGGTTGGGAGAAGTAATCCAAATGCATCTTTACAACGCCAGAAACTGTAAAAAGCACATCCTGCGAGAATGAGAGTTCGGCGAGACGTCTACAATTTCCAGGGAGAGAAATTTTCATCGTTTTATTAATCGGTTCAAAAAAAATTCCGTTTTCAAAAACAGCATTGACGAAAATACCTAAAAGAGATGTTACATCTTGATTTTGACTAAAACCTTTCACACTAACAGTGAGGGAAACTTGCTTACCGGCAAGACTTCCATCAGCAAAAGCTGAGCTTATAAGAAATAAAAATGAAATTAATACTTTAATCATACTTGTTCTCCTGAAAAGCCAGGGAACATAAAACAGTATGCTCGTCAGTTTTACAATAAGTATTTTCTTACACCTAAATCTGTTGATCGAAGTTAAAGCCTTGTGCTTGCATTTCTTGTTCTGTTGGTACTTCATTAACAAGCATAGACTCTGGAGCTGGAGCCGATTCGACACCAAAACTTCCAGTATCAATTCCTGTATCTGCGGCAAGTGCCTCATTCTGCTCTTGAAGTTGTGAAGAATTTAAAAATTTCAGCCTTGTTCCTTCAAGAGGACCATTGGTGAAAGTTACCATGTAAGATGTTTGATCTACTTGAAACATCATACCGCTATAGACCTCACCATTCATATCATAATTAAAAACATTGCCGTTCATTTCAGCAAACGAAACCGATACGTTTTCATCTTTAGGCAGTGAAACACTTAAGGATTCAATGGTTCCATTACTTGTCGTCATCGACCCAGAAAACTGATTCAGGGCAAGGCCCGTTTGGTATTTATTGGGATTAATCACTTCGACTAAATTTAAATTTAAATCTTCTTGAACAGCTGCAGGCACATCTCCTTCAATCGGAGAAGCGTCTGTCACAGAAATCTCTTGTACGATCTGCACTTGCTGTTGTTGAATTTGCACATTTTGTACAACTTCTTCATGAGAAAGTTTTTTCCACGTTTTTGCGGCTGCATATTCTCGACCAGGCTTAGTTACACCGTACATTTCGTCTAAACGTTTAACAAATTTAACTTCAGAGCCTGTTATAAGTGAATCCGAATTTATAACAATGGCATTATAGGTACCTGTGATGGTAAAAATGGCAACGGCCAAAGCTATCATTGTTTTACTTCTTTTTTTATTCAAACTCATAATGCCTCTCAATGTATGTACTTCATACAAAGCAAGTGCAGTGCCAAAAAAGAAGCCTTTTAAGTGTCTTGATTTAGAAAAAAAGTGTCTAAAGCTTAGACAGTACCAGTGTCCAAAAATTAAACAGGTAAATAAAAACTATCAGGCGATCAACCGTGAAAAGTGCGGCTAGTGGGATACGCAAATACTTCCTTTTGTAGAAACGTTTTCACACTTACGAGATTTACACTGAAAATAATAACTACAATAACTTCCATCCGCTATGTCAAAACCGCCTACGCAGATTTTGCCAATCAACGCACGTTTTTCACAATTACCAGACTCACACTCATAACTCTTTTTGCATTGGGCTCCATTAGACAATCGATCCTTGATGCTAATACAGACCATGCCCTTTCCCGAAACTTCATCACATATTTGTGATTCACACTGAGTGTAAAAAGTGCAAAAGCTACCCTCTTTAAGATTGAATCCTCCGGCACAGACTTTACCCAAACCTTCGCGCTTTTCACAAAAACCTGTGGCGCAGTCAGCATAGCCTGAACAACTTTGCCCATTCTTTAAATCTCCCATAGCAAACGAAGTTGTCTGAAGAAACATCAGACCTAACAAAAATGTATAAAATGATTTCATGAAATCCTCTTGATAAAAATTAATTAAAGGTTAAATCAAGAATCTTAATAAAAGAGTGGTTTTGTTATTTCTATAAAGAGTGTTTAAAAAATAAACAGTTTATAGGAATTACAACTTTTAAAAAATCATAATTCTAAAAATAGAACCCTCTATTAAGATAGGAGAAAAAGAGGTCTAAATGAAAGTTCTAATGGCATTTATGTATTTGGCTATTTCTTCCATCACATATGCTGAGTCCATTCCGGGTAAAAATATTATTTTGGCCAAATGTGCAGATTTTGATTTTGTTGAGATAGAAACTTATTCTCCATTTTTTGATGGAAAATATTATCCCTCTCATTCATTTGAGGTTCAAACAAGGTCAAAAAAACTTCCTGCTAAATACAGTCTTTCCGGTGGTGTGTATCACTATACATTTTCAAGAGCAGGTAAGGTACAAGAAGTCATTCTAATTAGGGATATCTCTGGCCGCAGGGCCAAATACACTTACATGTATAATGAGACTGAATGCGAGTTTTTCGCTAAACCAAGATCGTAATTACTCAGTAAAAGGAACTTGTTTCATATAATCGTTGTGAGAAGAACGGAATCTTTTCATGGCGATAACAATAAGGTCTGCCAAAGGCATATTTGTATTTTTAACCATTAATTCAAAATCTTATGCTACTTGTTTTTCGATAGAAACAGATACTTGTTTGAGTTCGCCCTGATTATGCTTTTGAGATTTCATGTAGACCCCTATAAATGTGTTCAGTGATTTTATCGCATTTTCTTAAAGTGTCATTAGCCATTGCTTCTTGGGGCCAAAATCTTAAGAGCATTTTTTTTACGTAAACTGACCAGGGCCCCAGTAATTTCATGATCAAGTAGGGGGCAATGCTGGTACACGTCATCAACTCCATTCCACTCTGACAATGTGGCCAGTACCTCAAACTCATCTGGAGTAACTTCAGAGGTTTGATGCATGAACTCTCCGTTCACTATAATCTTAACATTTTTAGGAGGTTTCTGTTTTAAAGATTCCCGATAAAGTTTTAAAACATCAGAAAGTTTATTTTTCATGATGGAATACGGATAATGAATCTGACGCTGCTTTTCATCAATAACTTCAGGCTCCACCACATAGTCAAAAGACTGAAGGGAATATTCTTGAATGATCAATTGATAAAAAGCTTTTAGTCCTTTATGAACCTGGAATGTAACTTGAAGAATATCGCCATTCTTAAAAAGAATTTGTCCAAGGAACTGTTGGTTATAAGTTGATAGAACATTAATTTTTCCAGTGAACTCTACAGCTATCTGTTCTTCAATCACTGAAATAATTTTTAATTCCATTTTTATCCTATTTATTCATGCCTAAAATTTTCGAGAAAAATCCTGGCTGTTTTGTATGTGGGGCATCTGGCATAAAAAATTTCTCTACTTTATCTGTCACCGTCTGAAATCCTTTCCACACCGGGCGGTCTTTAAATCTTTCTTGAGTCATATATGGCTCACCTTTATCAGAACCAGTTCGAAGCTCGATTTCCAATGGAATTTGGCCCAATAACGTTGTTTCTAGCTGTTCCACGGCTCGACCAACCCCGCCCTCGCCAAAAATATGATGTTCGGTTCCGCAATGTCCACAAATGAAGGTACTCATATTCTCAACCATGCCAATTATTGGTAAGTTGAGTTTTTTAAACATTTCTAAACCTTTCTTCGCATCTAAGAGAGCAATGTCTTGCGGTGTTGAAATAATGATGGCGCCATCAACATTTGCATTTTGAATCATAGAGAGTTGGATATCACCAGTACCAGGGGGAAGATCAATTAAAAGGAAATCCGTATCCTTCCAATCCACATCAAAAAGAAATTGATTTAAAACCCCACCAAGCATAGGTCCACGCCAAATAACCGGATCACCCTCGTTAATAAAAAATCCAAAACTCATGAACTTAACACCGTAAGCTTCTACTGGAATTATTTTTTTATCTAGGTTTGAACGTGGTTTTTCTTCGCGTTTACCAAAAATCATGGGAAGAGATGGCCCATAAATGTCGGCATCAATTACGCCTACTCTGTGTCCACGTTTGGCCAGCGATACAGCAAGATTAGCAGTAAAGGTTGATTTCCCAACACCGCCCTTACCTGAGCCAATTGCTATGATTTTTCCAACTCCTGGAACAGGTTTTTTATTACCCACCGTTCCATGGCCTGTTTTGATTTGTGCCATAGGGGCTTCAGAATCAGTGACTTTTTTAGATGGATTCTTCTCAATGGCCTTAAAAACGTCTTGAGATTGAGACGACGTAGTCTTAATCATGATGTTATCAATTCCAATTAGGTCGGATAATGACTTTTGAATTTCTGCTTCAATTTGACGCTTTTCAGAGGGGGAAATCCCATCTCTATTGTATTCTGCGACGAGCTTATCACCCTCAAGAGAGACATGCTGCCATCTTTTTTCTGTTTCAAAAGTTGCTCCGCTGGCCGGATTTTTAATAACTTTTAAACGGGACTTTATTTGATCTATCATAGGGGCAACCTCTATCTTGATTAATTTACTTAAATATGAACATTTAATTTCCATCTGGTGGAAACTTCAAGAACATTTTATGATGTTTAATAAAACCTTGGATAGGACTAAAGCTTTGGCTTTTTACAAACGCTCAATTTTTCTAATTAATCCCCTCTTTCAACTGAAATTCAGCGCAATCGTCTGTTCGGTTATGCTACTCGCCAGTCTTATTTATCCATTAGTCTTATTCGATTTTTTTAATGAAATGATGGCGAAAAATCCAGCTCTTTCAAATGACTTGGCCGCATCAAAAAAAGATCTGATCATTTACATGGGAGGAATCCAACTCTTTTTTACATTTTTAGTTTTTATTATTTTCATCTTTTTTACTCATAAAATAGCTGGCCCTATGTTTAAACTCAAAAACCATCTCGCCAAAATCCGAGAAGGCGAAGAAATTTCCCCACTTACTTTCCGCGATGGTGATCATTTTCATGATGTAGCAGAGGAAGTTACTCTTTTCCTAGAAACTCTAAGCTTAAATCAAGAAAAAGATTTTCAATACCTTGACGAAGTTTCATCATATATCGAAAACCTCGCTCCCGTTGTACCAGATGATAAAAAGCCAGTTTTTAACGAGATTTCCCGTCAGCTAATGGATATAAAGTCTCGTTACAAGACAAGTCTTTAGC
>CAMCZE010000216.1 GCA_945885655.1 Bacteriovorax stolpii
ATACAAATTTAATTTTATGCCCGAAGTCGTGTTAGCTCAGACAAAAAAAGTTTTTTTATATAACTTTAATGTAAATCTGTATGTGCATTCTCAGGGCATTGAAAGTTTTGCAGAATTAAATGAAGAGTATATTAAATCTATTTTTATAAAACATCAGTCACGTGACATGACAAGTTATACTGGTGATGATGCGCTTCTTCTTTCTGGATATAGTAGTGTGATTCGATGGAAAAAACGTTATCACGAAGAAATGGCGAAAAATAATATTAGTGGCGCCTCGAAATTTTTGATAAAAATTTTTTCAATGTTAGAAAGAAAACTAACCGTCTATGGTTATGAGCTTGCTTTTGGTAAAGGTAATTTCCTTCTTATGGCCAGTATTGATGGTTTTAGAGTGGGTGATGAAAATGGGGATCAACCCCTCATTTCAAATACATTTGGCATGAGAGGAAACGAAAATCTCTCAGGACCTACGGTCGATATACAAGATTTTTTTCGCGAAACAGGCTCTGAGGCCATGACAGAAGGTGAGTTCTATGTGAACTGGCTTCTAGGCAGGATCATTTAATGAAAACGTTATTAATTATCTCGTACCTGTTTTCCATAAACGTTTTTGCCGAGACCTTCATCGTTGAGATGCAGCGTCCTTTAACTCAAGAACAAATTAAGATTTCAACTACGAGTGGTTTCAAAATTGAACTTTTTGATAACGCTCCAACGGAATATTTTAAAAGAACTTACCGGATTGAGACGAATAATAAAAAATCTATAGCTCAGCATTTTCCCATTAAGACCGTTGAAGAGGTTCATCGCGCCTTACATTTAAGTCTTGAAACTAAAAAAGGTTCAACGTTCATTCGTCCTGATCAGCTTTTCCACTTACAGTGGGGACTTTTAAACCAGTCTCAAAAAATACAGAAGCTTGTTGGGAACCTAAAAAAAGTGGAGGTTTTAGGCACTCCAGGGTCAGATATCCGCTGGGCAGAAGTGATTCAAAAAGTGGAAGCAGGACTTAAAAAAGAGCCCATTGTAGCTGTTGTTGATATGGGAATTGATCCAGATCATCCAGATCTTAAAGGTCGTATTTTTAAAAACACCATAGAATGTGATGAAAAGGGACAAATCCGCGATACTGATGAAGACAAAGATGGAAACGGACTTAAGGGCGACTGCATGGGTTGGAACTTTGCGGGACAGAGCATGTACGATGCTAAAAGACCTTATGATGATAATGGGCACGGGACTCACGTTTCAGGAATTATTGCTGCGGAAACAAACAAAACAGGGATTACAGGTGTATCTTCAAGAATTAGAATTCTTCCAATCCGTGTGACAGGAAAGATTGATGAGACAGGTGATAGAAAAAACATTCAGCCTCTTACTGATAGGATTGCCAAGGGCATATTGTATGCAACAAGCATGGGGGCGGATGTCATCAACCTATCGTTGGGATGGACTCGTTCTATGGATACAAAATATCTTAACGAGGCACTGACTCATGCGATGAATAGTGGTGTGGTAATCGTAGCAGCAGCTGGAAACAATAATAACAATGCTAACATCTTTCCCTGTTCTCACTACGATGTGATTTGTGTGGGAGCTGCAACAATAAATGGAGAATTGGCCAACTTTAGTAACTATGGTGGAGAAGTCGATGTGCTAGCTCCCGGTGATGAAATTGTCAGTACCATTCCCGTTCAGTCCATCCCGCTTCAGTTAAACGTGCAAGGTTATGATCTAAGAAGTGGAACGTCTCAGGCCGCTCCTCATGTTTCGGCCATTGCGGCCCTCCTAAAAGGCACTTTCCCTCGTATGCACCGAGATGAAGTCATTCGTAGAATTGTGGATTCAGCTGATACAGGAATTCCAGGAAAATCCCTTAACGGAATGGTAAGCCTTAAAGGTGTTTTTGAAATTGAAGCAAAACCTTTGGTGAGACCTGCCTTTAAACGTTTTTCAGTGGCCCTTTATGATGGCTTAACGAATAAATTTACCTTCCCTCTTAAGATCAAGAATTTTACTTTTGAGGCAAGGGATGTTGTCGTTACACTAAAGTCCCTTTCTCCGTCTTTTCAAATGGAACAAGTTTTTAATTTTCAGCTTTTGCGTCCCAATGAAGTTGTGACTGTGAAGATGGAAGGGGATCTTTTAGATCCTGGGGCCCATAATCAAATTCAATTTGAGGTCACTATCAGCGCTGGTAACATGGTCACCAAAAGTTATCGGCATGAATTCCGAATGGCACGTGATATTCTTCGACACAATCATATTACGACAATTCCATTTGAGTTTGAAAATAACCCACTACCTGTTGGAATCATTAATGATGGTCAAGTAAGAAATCTTATCAATACAGTCGAAAGTCTTGTGCCTCAAAAAGGTTTGCCTGAATATTATCTGCCAAGAGTTGTGAAAGAGTCCGGCTCCATGGAAATCAGATTCATTAGACCACAAGATGGAAAAATGAAAGAAGTGCCTGGTACGCTTTTCCTTTTAAGGTCTGTCCAGCTTCTTAATGTTATGAGGATGGATGTTAACTTCGATGGTGAAGAGGATTATTTAATTCGTACAATCGTTTGTGAAAAAAACTGTGAAGATTCAACGAAGGCGTTTAAGTTTATTGAGTATAGTTTTTGGAAAAAAGATTTAAGTCCCCTTTTTGCAGAAAAATCTTCTTGGCGATTTTTTCCAACGATGATGAATGTTGATATTAAGACTCAGCGTTTTTATCGCCTTAAAACGAAAGACTTTGGTGATATCGCCGTTCCTATGTTTTTAAGCACCAATCTTATTCCTGAAAACCAACAAAAAAAGTCTTCAACGTTTTCATTAATCGATAAAAGTATTCTGCGACGAATTTATTATCTGAGTCCTGAAGTCAAAGAAAACGATGAGATTCATTTAACGGTTCAAACAATTTCAACAACTTCATACTTAGAAGAAGTTCGCTCTTTTGCTCAAGCGGCATCATCAGATGAAGTTCATGCCATGCAACTTTTGAGTCAGGGAGCAGAAGATTTAAGAACTGGGAAAGTTCGTGCCGTCTTTTCTGTAGGAAAAGGATATTTAAGAAAAAATATTGTTGTTACCCTAGATGAAAAACCAAATACATTTTCTTTTTATTCAATTTCTCAAAATTTATGGGGCTATGATCATTTCGTTTCAAAGAATTTAAATGATGATTCCTTGAAAGATGGTTTTTCTGGTCTTGTTTCTCAATCTAGGCTTGTCATGCTTCAGTCAGAACTTAATAAAACATCAATTTTTGATGCCTATGAATCCGTAGAAACACCTCTTGGTACTATCGCTTCTTTTCATACTGAAGGTTTAGAATACACCTTTTTTCAAACACCTTCTTACTTGGTCCTTGGACAACACGATAAAACCTCACAAGAGTTTAAAAAGTTAAAAATTAACCGTTTCAGTTTTATACCCGGTACTTTATTTAATGATTCTTTTTATCCGGTGAAGGCGAAATTTAATGGTCAGTTCGTGCCAGCATTGTATGTGGATGAGACTGATATTCAGAACAATCTCGTATCCTTAACAATCTATTCTGAGGGGATATTAAAATCTCCTTTAAAAATGAGTGCCTTCATTCCACCCGTTTGTAAGGCCATGGATCCGGTTCGTTTGCAAGTAGATGAAGGACATTCTTTGTCTTTGATTTGTCTTGAGGATAAACGTTGGGTGATGAAATTTATTCCTTTTGAATAGGGACAAAATGGGACCACTCTTCCTCTTGGATTTAGTCATTTTACAATAGTGTAGGAAACACCTTGACGTAAAAGCGGGGTTATAGGAAAAGCCATATTTGAGATAGTTGATTTCCATTGTTCAGGAGATATTCATGTCGAAAAAAAATCTGGCCGTTCTAACAAGTACAGTTGCACTATTTGCGCTCACGGGCTGTAAAAGCGCTTACGAGAAAGGATATGAAGAGGGCCATGATCAGCACTATACAAAAGCATATAAAGAAACATTTGATCAGTTCTACGCTTCTGCTTACCAAACTAACTATCAATCAAGTTTTGATAATGGTGTTTTAGTTGGGCAAGATGAAGGAAGTATCCAAGGTTACCAAACAGGTTATAATCGTGGTATTGGTGTTGGTCGTGTTGATGGTTATGAACAAGGTAAAACAGATTACATTCGTCCAGATTATATTCAAGGCCTAGGTGAGGGGCGTACTGCTGGACAGACTGAGGGTTTTGCTAACGGGGATGCTGCCGGTTACGTTGAAGGTAAGACAGATGGATACAACTCTGGACGTTCAGATGGCCGTAATCAAGGGCGCACTGATGGGTACAACCAAACTTATGCCCCCTCATACGATGCGGCCTATGGTGATGGTTTTATACAGGGTAAACCGGTAGGACGAGCTGCAGGTATTACTGATGGAACTAGAGATGGTGATACTGATGGTTACACTGATGGTTACGATAACGGTTATGATTTAGCTTATGATTCAAACTTTAGTTTAGGTCGTGGCGAAGGTCGTGCAGACGGCGTGGCCGATGGAAGAGACTTGGCCTATAATAATGGCATTTCCGACGGTCTTGCTGATGGTTATGATGACGGTGCTGTTATTGGTTACAATATGGGTTATGATGACGGAGAAGACACTGGTTATAGACTTGGTTATACTCGTGGTCTTGGTTCCGGTTACAACATTGGTTATGGTGACGGATACATCGATGGAAACACTGCTGGTTATAACTTAGGTCAAGCCGATGGTTATGATTCGGGTTTCACTGCTGGTTATGATGTCGGATATAATGACGGTGCTTCGGATGCTGGCTATGAGTTTGGCCTTTCAATGAAAAATTATAGTTCTTCAAAGGGTGCCTTAGGTGTCGCTGCATCTCTTTCACAGGACCTTATTAAGTACTCAGAGCTTACTAAATTCAATAAAACAGAAGCAGTTAAAACGTCGGGGATTACGCTGGATAATGCTGGCCACTCACCGAAAGATATGGAGAAAGTTGCGGGCCTAATGGAACGTCACTATATCAGTGCCATCTCAAAACAACTTGAAAGCCGTTTTGGTCTTTCAGCTCAAAGTGCTGTTCGTTTAGCAAAAGTGACTCATCAGTGGAATAAACTTTCTGGAACTAGAGAATTAACTGATAAAGATGCGGATGCATTTTCCAAAAAGATGATCGGATCAAGCATCAAAGATGTTTATAGTGCACTTAAGAAATCTGTTGAAGGTGACAATACAGATCTTAAACAAAGAATTGATGTGGCCTCTCAAACTCTGGGTGCAAGTCCTGAGCAAATTAACAAAATCCTTATATCAGTATTGTTTTAGGAGCGAATGATGAATACTCAAAAATTAGTTCTCACTCTTGCTGCTTTGGCCCTTTTGGGGACAAGTTGTAAGGATAAATATCAAGAAGGCTTTA
>CAMCZE010000217.1 GCA_945885655.1 Bacteriovorax stolpii
GACTTCCTTCAAAAATCACATCACCTTGGATATTTGAATGGGCCCACATTAAAGAGACGAGTGCTTTAATGTCATCTGGGTAAAATGGCATACGTTTGCCATTAGGGAGTGTCACTGTAACAGTTTGACGAGGACGAGGAGTGTGCCCTGCGGCCACTGCCCATCCGTGACAGATTCCTTCCCACAATGCCATCATGCGATTAGCATAAGGAAGTCGGTAGCCATCAGGAAGTTCAACTTTACTTACAAAACCCCATTTTTTTTCTTCTCCCCATTTCTCAGCATAGGCCCAGATGCGGTTAGTAAGATCAAACGATTTATCTCCTAAAAGAAGATCGTATTTTTCAGAAGGAGCAAGTTTTGCAAGCGCATGTTCGTCAAGATCATCAACCTCTGGGTGAAAAAATTGAGCCCGGCCATAATAGTCATTAACGTTTTTTCTCCAACTGAAAATTTCTCTCAGGGTAAAGATAAAAGTTTTATAATCTTTATTTTGATAAGTGTTGGCCACCATCCCTTGGTTTAATGGCCAATAAGGTCCGCCCCATGGCTGAACTTTGGTATTTGCAATATAAAGGCCACGGCGGTTAAGATCATAAATACTCCAGATAAATCCTGGACCTTCATTGAGTGCCTCAAGTCGGCCTTTAATATAAGATGTTTCAAATGGTTTATAAGGGTAGATATCCTCATTGGCATCTTCTACGGTTTCGTTTTCATTACAGTCTTGTTCAGTTGGATCACATTCGTCTTCATCAAAGGCAAAGGCAGAAGTTGATAAAACAGCGAGTGTTAACGAAAGAAAGAGGTATTTCTTCATAGAGTATCCTGTGTGGTAGGTTTGCTTTCAGAGGTTTATCAGGCAAGAGGCATGTTTAAAAAGATTAATTAATTGTTGAGTAAAGTTTACTGTAACAGGGCCCCGAAAAGGGGGCCCTGAATATGATTATTTAGAAAGTTCAAAGAGCTCTTTAACAATGACTGAAAGTGGTTCACCATTTTTAGAAGATTCGCGAGCTTGTGCGAAAATTTCTTTATCGTTACGTGCAATTCCTTGTTCTTGTTCTATCGTTGAAAGTGGGAATTCTCCATCATTGGGTGCCCAGATAAAATCTGGAAGGTTTTTGGCCGAAGCAACTCCACCGAGGATGTTATATGAATAATCTAGCTCAAGGTCATAGTCATAAGTTTTAGTTAGGACTTTATCGTATTCTGCACCATCTTCCACAGACAGCGGGGCCGGACGCAGGTCTTGGTATTTAACTTTAACTTCAACGCCAACGATATAACCGGTACGATTGTGTCTTGAGAATCCTTTTTTAAACCGATGATGATCTTTAAAAAGCTCGACCACATCCTTAAAGTTTTTACTCTCTTCATTTGAGAGCACGTTATAATAAGTCACACTGTAACTCTTGACGGGATAATTCCAAACTTGAGTACTTGGATCGATGTCAGCAATAAATGATTTACCTAATTTTCCTACGCGGTTAACCAGGGCCTTGTGAAAGGAGCCAGGGTTGGTTGGGTTACATGCATTTGAAAATGGATTAGGGATTTTAACTGAACAACGTTTTCCTAAAAAAATGGGATTCTCTTGGTTTCGAGCATAAAGCTGAGATCCAAGAGCTTTGATGTCTTCAGGAAAAAAAGTAATTTTTTGTCCACTAGGTGATGTCATCTCCACACTCTTAATCGGACGAGGCATCATCTGAGTGGCCGAAGACCAACCATCACAAATTCCTCGCCATGTTGGAACTGCACTGACCATACCACTTCCAAGTTCCCAAGAGAACTTCGTCATGGCCATGGTATAATCTCCAACTAAGAGATCATATTTTTCTGCAGGGGAGAGAAGATTCATCGCCTCATTTTTAAATGAGTAAGTTGGCCATTTTTCAGTGATCTTTTTATACATGCCGAATTTTTTCTCATCTCGAGAGATAAGAGTCTTAAAGTTTGGCTCACGATAACGAACGCCAAGAGCTCCTTGATAATGTGGCCAGTAATGGCCTGACCATAGGTCAAGTTTTGTAGCACCATCGTTAAGACCCATTCGTTGAATAACTTCAAGAGATTTTAGTTCTTGTTGCCCTTCAAGGAGGTCTTGAATGTTTTCATCTTCAGGAATGCCAGCGGCCTGGGCCACATGGGCAGAAAAAATAAATAAAGCGATCATCGTTTTCATGTTACATCCTAGTGTTTTTTAATGGATTCTTCTAAAAGTTTATCTACAATTTGAATTAATGGTTGAGGCTTAGGGATCTTAAATTCACAAGGAACCATCCTTGGTGCTTCTTTTTTGTCGATGTGAAACACCGGACATAGATGAGGATTTCCAAAATTATAAGCAGCATTCATATTATACATAAAACTGTGAGCGATCATGGCCTTGGCCTTGTACTCAACTGGTGGAAGAGTTGATTTTTCAAAATCCCAAACAGGAAGACCTGCGATGGGTTGAAAGTATTTTTTGTATTGACGAGGGGCAACCCAGAAAAAATCAGGTTGATCTGGTTTTTTATGGAGTGGCCCGGCAAGACCTTTTCTCGAGACTCGCCACTGGCCACCAATAATGTCATGGTTTTGATCCAGTTCAAGATCATACATGAAATTCATCTGGTCAATTTTATCCAAGGATTGAAGATTCACTTTTTTAGTATTGGGATAGGCCCAGTTCACATATTCTAGATCCATTTCTATACCGACGATAAAAGCTGTTTCTTCATTTCTCATCCAACGATAAGGATCGGATGTGTAGTCACTCACACTAATGATACTTTCTTTTAAAGAAGCATCTTTACCTGTAAGGGGATTAAAAGTTTGATATTTATAAGCTGATACGGGTTGGTTTCCGACTGCAGCTTCGGGGTGATGATCAAGGACGAAACTTCTTCCTTCAAGACCTAGGATGTTAACTATTGAGGCATGGAAAATCCCTGGATGAACATCTGCACAACGAGGAAGAAGAGAAAGATCTGTTGCATCTTTTGTGACATCGATATAACGACCGAACTTATCTTTATCAGGGTTTTTTCTGTTACAACGATTACCTTCAAACATCACAGCATCTTGAATAAGTGAGTTGGCCCAAACCATAGAGACCAAGGCCTTAATATCGTCAGGATAAAAAGGCATTTTTTTTCCATTAGCAAGTGTAACGGTGACTGTTTTTTCAGGACGTGGCGTATGGCCTGCGGCAAGGGCCCATCCATGGCAAATGCCTTCCCATATGGCCATATGCTGATTGACCTTAGGAGTTCGCCACTCACCAAACACAGGCATATCAATTTTTGAAAGGTATCCCCATTTTTTTTGATTTCCCCAAGTCTTAACATAATTCCAGATTCTAGAAGTGAGATCAAAGGTTTTATCACCTAAGAGCACATCGTATTTTTCTGATGGTGCGAGTTTTGCGAGTGATTTTTCATCAAGATCTTCAATTCTTTTATAAAGTTTTTTTTCTCGTTTTATGTAGTTGTTGTAATTAGTTTGCCAATTAATATTCTCCATTAAAGTGAAAATGAAGGTGTTATAATCTTTGTCTTGGTAATTGTTTGCAATCAGACCCTGATTGAGTGGCCAATATGATCCACCCCATGGTTGCACTTTACTTTGTTTATTTGAAAGACCTTTTTTATCCATTTCAAAAATATTAGACAGGTAGTTTTCATTTTCCGTTAAAAACGCGATCCGATTTTTTATATGTTCAGTTGTAAAAGCTTTGTTGGGATAAATATCTGAAGGAGCTACATACACTGTTGAAGGAGAGCTGCAGTCTTGAGTCTCTGGATCGCATCCATCATCCTGGGCCTGTGCCATGAAAGTAGAACCACTTAATAAAAGAGAAAAAAGAATCATCTGTTTCATGAAAGCTCCATCGGTCGTGTGTCGCGACACATTGCATCAACCTGGGCCAAAAATGAAGCATTATGTCTGTAAGCCGTAAAGTTTACAAAGAGCTAAGTGGCCAATATGTCGTGCTTTCTGATTGTTGCGGTCAAGTAATGGCTTAACTTCTCCGATAGGAGGACAAAGAGGGACCTTCAATGATTTCAAAACTGACGCTTTTAGGGCTCATGATCTTCTCCATTGAGCTTCAGGCCCAGAGTGATGATTATTTTCAAATGCGGATAAGTTGGATCAAAACGATGAAAGATGTTTTGATAGAAATTGAGAAAAGTCATCCCGAAGATCATCTTACTCAACGTGAAACAAAGTTTTTAGAAAAATTCTCTTTCATCGAAGAGGCGTGGGCCGATTCTCCGTATAATTGTTTTTTTGCGGGCTGGCCAAGTACGATAAAAATAATAAAAGGCAAAAAGTATTGTACAAGTCCTAAGACCTCGAATCAAGAATATCAAAATGGATCGTGTACAAAAAATGAGCTTCAGTGTCAGCCTTATCTGTTCGGAGAGGCATTATGTGTGAGTTTTCAGACTAAAACAGATAAACAGACGGCCATGTCACGGTGTGAAGACAAATTTCAAAAAGAAAAAAATGGGAACTACGATTATTTAAAAGAATTAAATCAAGATGAGATAAATGATCTTTTAGAACTCACCTATCTTGCCGGTGATGTGTGTGAACGTGGACGTCAAAAAGAATCAAACATGTGTAGAATTCTTTTAAAAAAGATACCTGATGCCATAAAGTCTATTCAAAAAGCGTGGCCTGAATCATTTAAGAAAAAAGCGAACAATCGTACAGTTAGGCCAATAAAACCTTCTAAAGACGTCGTTTGTACTGATGTGACTTTAAAAAATGAAGAAGTTGATTCATTACTTAAAGTCAGTGATGCACACATAGATCAACTTTATGAAGAGATGCGTGTAAAATTTGAAGCGTCTCCTTTATGTCGCCCAGAAAATGTGGTGAATGATCCTAACGAGAAACCAAGTGGAGTTCTCGTTCAAAAGTTGATGTCTGGTTTTGATTTGATTGAGTCCAAGATCAATAAAGAAGATAAAATGAAGTTCTTACAGAAATTAGGTCAGGACTTTCATTTAAGTCAAGAGGCCCTATCCCGTGCCCAACATGTTTTAGAATATCCAAGCTCCAATTACCATCGGGACCAATTTAAGTTTCAGATCATACTTTTAAAAGACTTTTTTAAAGTATCAAAAGGAAAACCGGATTTCATGAGCGATGAAATAAAAAATCAACTGGCCAGAGCACATATTTTTGCTCGAGACAGTGAAGATAAAATTGTTTGTCCTTTTGTCACAAAGGATGCCTTTAAAAAGGCCATCGAAGGACGCGCTAGAGTGATGGGTAAAAAACCATTTTTATTAACTAATGACTCTACCCTTACTATTGTTGATTACTCCCGGCCTTCAAAT
>CAMCZE010000218.1 GCA_945885655.1 Bacteriovorax stolpii
CATGAGAAATGAAGATGTTAAAAAGGCCTATAAACACTCCACAACGTTGACAAAATTATATTCTGGTAATGCCATGATTTTTTATACCCATGGAATCATAGCTAAAAAACTTAACCTTATAGATGAGGCCAAAAAAAGTTTAAGAGACGCTAGCGCCTTTGATTGTGAACCTTGGCGTGCCACGGAAGTTCAAAATGCCATTA
Source organism: Bacteriovorax stolpii (assembly GCA_945885655.1). GTDB lineage: Bacteria > Bdellovibrionota > Bacteriovoracia > Bacteriovoracales > Bacteriovoracaceae > Peredibacter. The sequence goes on from CAMCZE010000218.1 coordinate 204, forward strand.
TCCGCCGAGTGGCCAAGAATAACCAAGTTCTCATGTTTGATTTTGCCAAACTCGTAAGTAATGACTGGGGCCATAATATCACTTTTTTTGATGAGATTTACCCTCAGAATCTCTATTATGAAAAAGGCATGGGCCAATTAGGGCTTGTTATCAAAAGTATTTTAAAACTGTAAGAGGAGCTTTACATGCACGGATACGCACAAGAATATGGGCCTCATTCGGTTATTTGTCATGAGGGTGATCCCTCTTCAGATCTTTATTATTTGCAATCTGGAAAACTCCTCATCTGCACGATTAGTGGAACTCAAGTTAAAGTCATCGCTCGCATTGAAACTGGTGAATTCGTTGGTGAACTCTCTTTTTTTGATGGAAGGCCCCGCTCAAGTCATGTGGTGACTTTAGAAAATAGTGTTGTGATCCAGATTCCTAAACATGAAATATCGAATCATCTTCCCATCTGGTATCTAGAAATTGGAAAAAACCTCACCAAAAAGATTCGACTCCTAGACGGAGTCGTTAACGCCACTAATCTACGGAAATTCGGGTCAGAGGAAAATCAGAAACCTCTTTCAATTGAAGATCAGAGACTTTTCTACGATCTCCTTATTAACCAACAAAATTAAGTACTTTGGCCATTTTGGCCCTGATAGTGGTAAAATAATGGCCACCGTTAGGGCCATTTTAATCGCGCATAGTCACGGAATTGGCCTTTTTGAGCAATGAAAGGTGGCACGATCCTCGCAATGCATATTGATGAGGACAACAAGGAGGTTGACCGTGAGAACACACATGATATTTCTATTATTGACGTTGGTTTTAAGTGCCTGTGCCTCTCATCAAGGAGATGGGGAGACAACGATTACTCAGGAAACCCAACAACAAGATGACCAGTACAGCATGCACGAGAATGCTGCCGGTAGAATTCGTTAAAAAATGACATCCCCCTGGAAAACTGTTTTTTAAATCGTTCTTTTTCCTTTATAAAGTAACGATTAAAAAAATAAAGATTCCCAGGGGGATTTTGAGTTGAAACCACAACAAGCGACACCTCGTTTTCACAACCTTGATGCCATTAAAAATTGGTCTATCAAAGACGCCGACGACACTTACCAAATTAGCCGCTGGGGTGAAGGTTATTTTTCAGTCAATGAAAAAGGTGATCTTTGTATCAACCCTAATCAAACTGAAAATGGTCCTGTCATCAACTTGATGGAAATCATCGAAGAGATGAAAAATAAAAATATTCCATTCCCTGCAGTCATCCGGTTTCACGACATCCTTAGATCTCAAGTGGCCAATCTTAACAAAACATTCAGAAGCATCATTGAGGAGGCCAAATTCACAGGATCTTACTTTGGGGTTTATCCTATTAAAGTAAACCAAATGCGTGAAGTGGTTGAAGAAATAGTAGATGCTGGTGCCCCTTTTAATTACGGCCTTGAAGCTGGTTCAAAACCAGAACTCTTAGCAGCACTTGCCATGAACGTGAATCAAAACTCTTTGACTGTTATCAACGGTTATAAAGATCGAGATCTTCTTCGTTTGGCCCTTTTAGGAAATCAACTTGGCCGTAAAGTTATTGTGGTGGTTGAAAAATATTCTGAACTTTTAGATCTCATGAAGATCTCTCAAGAGATTGGAGTGGAACCAATGATTGGTCTTCGTGCTAAAATTGCTACGAAGTCATCTGGGAAATGGGCAAGTTCTGGTGGAGACTACGCAAAATTTGGTCTTACTATCACCGAAATCCTTCAGGCCCTAAAGTATTTGAAATCAATTAATAAGGCCCACTGTATTAAGCTTTTCCACTTTCATATAGGATCTCAAATTCCTGATATCAAAACGATTAAGGATTCTATCTCCGAGGGTTCTCGGATTTATGCAAAACTCTGGAAAGAGGGAGCAAAAATTGAATACTTTGATGTGGGCGGTGGTGTTGGTGTGAACTACGACGGTACTCGTTCTAACTCCCCTTCTTCGATGAACTACACGACAAAAGATTATGTGGCCGACGTTGTTTATATCTTAAAACAAGTTTGTGATTTGGAAGATGTTCCACATCCAAACATTGTTTCAGAATCAGGTCGCGCGATCACGGCCCATCACTCATGTGTCATCACAAATGTTTTTGGTGCCCTTGAGATCGGAACAGATAACTTCAATACCGATAAGGCAATCAACGAAAACATTCTTGTCTCTAATATGAGAGAGCTTCAACAGGAACTCTCCGAAAAAAACTACCAAGACATCTATAACGATGCCACTAAACTTAAAGAGGAATCTATCTCGGCATTTAAGTTCGGGATTCTCAGTCTCGATGAAAGAGCAAAACTTGAGACTCTATACTGGCGCATTTGCCGCAAGATTGTTGAACACGCCTCTTTGGATGAATACGCTCAAGATGAAATCATGTTACTGAAGAGCCAAATGGCCCATCAGTACATGTGTAATTTTTCTATCTTCCAATCAGCACCTGATACATGGGCCATCGGCCAGATCCTTCCCGTTCTTCCGATCCATAAACTTAATGAAAAACCAACTGAACTTTGCACACTTGTAGACATCACATGTGATTCTGATGGTAAAGTTGATACCTTCCTATCGGCCGACGGCCCAACAAACACTGTTCCTATGCATAAGCTCAAAGATGGCGAAGATTATTTTATCGGTCTTTTCATGACCGGTGCTTATCAGGACATCATGGGTGATAACCACAACTGTTTTGGCCGTTTAAATGAAGTACACATCTTTTGTGATGATGATGATCCAACTGATTTCTATATCGAAGAAGTCATCTACGGTAACAAGGCCTCTCAGGTCCTTGCCACTCTTCAGTACAATCCAGACACGATGGCACAAACCATGAAGGCCAATATCGATACTCAAGTAAAACGTGGAAAGATTAGGCCCCGTGAAGGTGTGGATCTAACAGATTTTTATGAGAATTGTTTAAAGAGTTATACCTATCTTAAAAAATAGGTATCTACTCACATCCTAAAGGCCTCAATCAAAGAAGTACAAAGGATGCTATGACCTTTGGGATGATCACAAAGGCAGATATCACTTCTGCCAACTTTTCCCATCATGACTTTCCATCCAAGATCAGAACAAATTTTTGAGCCTGGGTTCTGTTTGGGAGTTATTTTTAGTTTGAGTTTTGCAGATCGAAGATCTTTTAACAAAAGGCATGAGTCTTTTTTATTAAAACAGCTTTTAGTGACACTCAAATGATCACTGTCGCAATAAACTCTCTCCACTCCCTTTTCATCTCGCACACCAATCATACCAGGACAAATAGTGATGGCGTGAACATGAAAAGATAAAAAAAATAAAATGAAAAATGTCATTCTAGACGACCTGTGCGGTAAGTGTTTTTTATCAGATTTGAGGCCGGAATCCAGCATCCTTGATAAACTCTTCCTTGATAATCTTCCATCACTTCTTTTGTTTTTTCAGTTTTATTTAAAAAGCTTATCTCCACATCGAAGTTTATACAGGCATCATAATATTTTCCACTTTTTGAGGTGCACGAACACGTGGGCCCACAGGATCCCATTTGGCCCCCCATGAATTACGAATAAGATACTGACACTGACCCTTGATTCTTCTTTTTCCAACGGCCAAGACACTATGTCGGCCACAAATTTCTTCACGGCGACTTTTTTGAGCAGATTCATAATAGTTGGGCACAGGGATATCTGTCAGCGCTTCGGCACAAAGATCAAGGACTAGTGGTTTTTTTTGATCAAGAGTTTCTTCAATAAATTGTTCTATATCCTCATCTTTTTTGCCTTGAATGCGCTTAATCATATTAAAACGTGTATTCGTTATTTTGATCCTCTCTTCGTCACAAAAAGAGAACACTTTTTTTAAAATAGATGTAACCGAATCACCCAAAAGACCGATTGAATATAAAGCATCCACGGCGGGTAAATAACTGCATGTTTTAAGATGTGCATCTGTGCTTAAGACATTTTCGATATTCAGTTTATTGGCCATCGGAACATTTAAGGAGCTGAACTTCGTAGAGGCAATCTCTAAAAGATGCACATACTCGGCAACTGTAAGATTATTTTGGCGAGTGTATTTGGCCACTTCTTTTTCCACACACTCTTTTGACACAACTCCTTTGGCCAAAGCTTTTTTGAAAAGATCATCTTCGTTCCCCCCAACAAGTGAGTCGCTATCGATAAAAATTCCTTCATGTGTCGTCAAAGAAAGATCTACGGCCGATGGAGAGTAAGGCCGACCTTCGGAGCGAAACTTAAATTCTAAAAGCTGCGCCATCGTAAAAGCATAACAAAGCCCGGCCCCATCTTGATCAAGAGTTGCTATATCTTTTAAGACTGTATCAACATTAAGATCAACCTCGTTGCCACAATCAGCAAAAAGCATTGATAAAAAGAATAAGGGCCATAAGAATGCCATAAAAACCTCTCATCCCATTATAAATGCATTTGTTTAAGTAAGAGAATTAGGTGGATTTTACCACTCGTAATGTCTTGAAAAAAAGAAAGACTTCAACACTCAGGAATAAAATAAAGGATGAGTAATAAGACCAGGTCAAAAAGCCTAAAAGGGATCCTGCGGCCCCATAGAAGTTATGTGGGGCAACGGTTTTTAGATAAGAGGCCATGAACACATTACCTAAAACAAAAAACACGGAGGTGAAAAGGGCCATTTTAATGGCGTCACTGATTTTAGGACGTTTACTAGGAACTAAATAATGGAGTCCTGTGAACATGATCACGTAAATAAAAAAATTAATACTTAAAATCAAGCAACGATAAAAAAGTGTCTTTTCTGAAGATGGTTGCATCACAAAATTTATAAAACCTGAAAAGAAGACAGTGAAAAGAAAAAAGAATCCGGCCAATAACATGATAAACATGGCAACAAGTCTCTCCGTAATAATCCCCCTTAATAGACGAGTATATTTAGGATTGCGAGATCCATAAATCACATCTAACGAGTATCGCAGCTGAAGAAACACCATTGAAGAAGTCCACAAAAGAATCATGATTCCAATCATTCCTGATGAAGAACTTAAATGAACATCTTCATTAACATTAGCAAAAAGCATCTTCACCATTGACCCCAATTGGGGCGAGAGCACTTTGGCCTGCATAATGAG
>CAMCZE010000219.1 GCA_945885655.1 Bacteriovorax stolpii
GAAGCTCAATCTCGATATCAAGACGAGATAGACGCTCTTCAATAACGTTCAAAGATTTTTCAACCAAATCAAAAACATCATACGGAGAGTCTTTCATGTAGAAAGCCGCGTGAAACGTCATTGATTCGGCACCGCAAAGATCAGAAATCTTGGCAGTTTGAATGATTCTTTCAACAGATGAATCGATCTTATCCTGCTCGCGAGCATTAAGATTGATGTAATAAGGGCCATGAGAAGTAAGAGGAACGCCCAGCTCGTAAGAAACTTTTCTTAAGGCTGAAGAAACTTCTTCTTTCATGCGAACGCCATGGGCGAACTCTAATTGCATACAATCAAGACTTAATTCGTGAATACGCTTAACCCCTTCAACAGGGTTATTTTTCTTTGCGGTACTGTTAGGGACACCAGCAGTACCAAATAATAAACGTTCAAAAGCCATTTGTTCTCCTTTCGGACTGACTCTACTAAAATATCTTGTTGATCCAACTTTCAGCCGTTTTCAAGCAACTCTGGCAACCTTGCCCGAGACAGAAATTTTTTGCAAGCAACTCCAGGTCAACTTTTTGAATGGACTGACAGGCTTCCCTTATATCCCGAACGCTTACAGAAAAGCATTCGCAAATTAAGATTTCATCAGATAGCCTCTCAGTAGGAATGAGTGATAATAACTCACCTACTTGGTCTATTTGACTAAGAAACTCATCATTTTCCATCGTAAATTAAACTCTAGTGTCGCTCAGCAGAAACTTTTTTGTTAAACCTGAAAACGAGTAGAGCCTTATAGCCCCAAAATGGCATTTCTGTCCACGGGAAAGCCCTTACGGTGTAATAAAGTAATGCAAATAAGATTTATGAGATGATAAGATACCGATAATACAATTAAAAAAGAAGTTTTTCTTATTATGCGCGTTGGAACACTATTCATCTTCATTTCGATAATTTTGTGCCTTTTTTTGTGGGTAAGTTTAAGTGGATTTTTATTCAGTATAGGGGCATGTTTATTTGCCATTTTTTTGGTCGCAACTGTTGGTTACCCAGATACGGCCCTACTCTTTTTTTTAGGGGCCAGGGAAGCTAGAAGTAGTAATGAAAAAAAATTCTATGAAGCGGCTGCCCAGGAAGCCTATAAGCTTGCTGTAAGAATCCCGGATCTATATTACTATAACGGAAATTTTGATCGGGGGTTTGTTTTCCAAAGTCGTGATTCTGTTAGCATAGTTCGTAGTAAGTCTCTTCTTGAGACATGTAATTCGGATGAACTCTCAGCTATATGTTTTGAGCTTTTGTTACAAGTGAAGAAGAGCATGGCTTCAAAAAGAACAAAAGTGATGTTCCTTTTAGGTTTTTTTTCATGGTTCACTCATTCACTTTTGGGTTTATTTTTGGAACTCATCCCTGTGAAAGATGTAAGACGTTCTGCCGATTGGCTTTTGATTTATCTTTTGCATCCAGTGATGGAGCTTTTATTTGCAATTATTTTAGGTAAATCATATTTTAGTAAACTTAAAACACTTCTACAGGAGTATCCCTATGAGTGGGAACTACTCAACCGTGTTAATTTAAAATTAAAAAGGCCCTACGTTTTGGAGTCCCTACCTTCGAGAAAGCTAATGGAGCTCTCCGCCGCCTCAAGAAAAGGCCATTACAAAAATATTCTGGCCATGGAATTTTTACCGCATGAATGGAATTATTTTTTTCAGGGCGAGGAAATGATTCATGTTAAAAAAGTTTAAGGCCGTTGAGTTTAGCAAGTTTGCACCGTTACTGGTTACATTGGCCTTCATCCTTCTTCTTATTCAATATTCTTTTCATCCCCTTGAATCTATTTTTTATGATTTTTGGATCAAGCATGATGTGACTTTAAAGAGTCAAACCCAGTCCATTGTTTTAATCACGATGGATGAAGAGAGCGACCAGTTTTTAGGTGAGACCTATCCTTATACTTATGCTTCTCACAATCGTCTGCTTAACCGGTTAGTGGAAGATAAGCCATTCATTATTAATTATTTTGTTTCTTTACTTGAACCGGATTCAGATGTGGAGAGTAGGTATCAGTTAGAGTTTCATGAAACGGTACGAGGATTTTCACCTAATGGTGACAAGTTAAAATTTGGTACTGAAATTGATAATTTGGGTGAAGTGATTCCTCCTGAGAATCTTCGAGATGTAGGTTATTTTTTGGGACAACTTTATAAAGATCAGCTGGTTTTTGCCAAAGATGAAGTTGTTAGGCGTGCTATTCTGAATATTTCAGGGGAAGACTCACTTCATTTATGGACAGCAAAAAAATTTAGGGAATTTAAAGAGCTTCCCGTACTCGATGCGACGGCTTACAAAGGTGCTTATTATAATTCAGAAGCTGATGCTAACTTTGCTCTGTTTAAATATTCCAGTAACCCCGTCAAAAACGAGATTCAGGTTATTCCATTTCATAGAGTGGTTGTGGGGAATTTTCCTAAAAACTTTTTTAAAGATAGGATTATATTGATTGGTCCTCAGTATCTTTCAAACTCAAGCGATTTTATTTTGACTCCTTTTGAAAAAGAAAGTGCGCGCACACCGAAATTAGCAGTTCATGCACAGGTCATTGAGGCGCTCATCTCTGATCGTACGATTTTTGATATTAAAGATTTTATGACTCAAATTGCCTCGGTGATTATTGCGGTTATATTATCATTTATTATATCGAGAGTTCAGCCCGTAAAAGGCTTGATGATTACCATACTTTTAATCTTGGGGATTCTTTTCACAAGCTATTTGGCGTTTGTTACCCTCGGTTGGTGGATCAAGTTATCCCACTTAGTTTTAAGCATTTTTGTGGTTTATTATATCTGGGTTCCTTTTCGCGCTATTGAAGAGTATCAAACAAGATATGCAATCCAGGAAGAAGCGAAACTATTAAAACAAGTTGATAATCTAAAACAAAATTTTATCTCACTCATGAGCCATGATTTAAAAACACCTGTGGCCAAAATATCTGGGATTGCTGATATTTTAAAGATTAAGTTTAACAATACTGTGGAACAGGTGGAGCTCATCGACAATATAGCTAACTCTACCAAAGAGCTTAATAACTTCATAAACTCAATCTTGGATTTAACCAAAATTGAGTCCCAGAATTTGACACTAACCAAAGAGTCTAGAGACATTAATAAGATTATTGAAAACATTATTAATAAACTCGAATTTGAGGCTTCAAATAAACATATTTCTATCGAACCAGATCTTTCGCCCCTATACCCCATTCAAGTGGACACGGTTCTGATGAATCGGGTTATTTCTAATTTGATTGAAAATGCCATCAAGTATGCAGGAAGCGAGAAAACTATCTGGATTAAGACTTGGGATGATGCAGCCTGGGTCTACATTGAAATAAGGGATAACGGGCTGGGAATAGGTCCTGAGGATCTCGCCCATATCTTTGATAAGTTTTATCGGGTGAAAAATGACTCCACCCATGCAATTAAAGGCTCCGGGTTGGGTCTTTATCTAGTAAAATATTTCATTGAGTTACATAATGGGGTTATTTCTGCTACTTCTCAACTTGGAGAAGGAACTTCGTTTATAATAAAACTTAAGAACGAATAGGGAGATTTGTATGCATAAGGTTTTGGTTGTTGACGATGATAAGGTCCTACAGCAGTCGGTAAGACAGGCCCTGGAATACCACCACTTTGTAGTCGACGTTGCTGATAACGGAAAAGAAGCCGTAACCAAAGTTTATGGCCAAAAATATGATCTCGTCGTTATGGACGTGAACATGCCGGAGATGGATGGGATTCAGGCACTCATAGAAATAAAAAAACACGATCCTTCGGTTATCGTACTTATTCTTACAGCTTACTCAAACGTAACAGACGCGGTTAAAGCAGTTAAGGAAGGCGCCTATAATTATCTTGAAAAACCGATCAGCTCTGAGAACTTAGTTGCCTTGATTAAACGAGCCTTAAAAGCTCGCTCAATGGTTGAAACGGTTGGGTTCTCTTCACCTACACTTTCAATCGGTGAAACTTCAACTTCTAAAGATAAATTTGTTGGTGAATCAAATGCCATGAAAAAGGTGTTTGATGTTATTTCAAAGCTGGCAAAAGTTAATACGCCAGTACTCATTCGTGGCGAATCAGGTACTGGTAAAGAGTTAGTCGCCAAGGCTATTCACTATAACTCCCCAAGAAAAGATGAGAAGTTTGTCATTATTAACTGTGGAGCAATTTCTGAAAATTTGATTGAGAGTGAACTTTTTGGGCATGAAAAAGGTGCCTTCACAGGTGCGGATTCAAGAAAAATCGGAAAATTTCAGTTCGCTGAAGGTGGAACAATTTTTTTAGATGAAATCGGCGACATCTCTGCGGCGATGCAAGTAAAACTCTTACGCGTGCTTCAAGAAAAAACTTTTATGCCTGTTGGATCTAACCGTGAAATTAAGGTTGATGTGAGAATCATTGCAGCTTCTCACAAGCCATTTGAGGAGATGATCAAAGATGGATCATTTCGTGAAGATTTATTTTACCGCTTAAATGTTCTTCCGGTATATCTTCCTCCTTTAAGAGACAGGAAAACAGATATTCCTCATCTTGTTAATCATTACATTAATTATTTTAATAACGTTCATAATCTCAGAGTGAAGGGTGCAGATCCAGAAGCTTTAGATGTGTTAAGTAATTATTCATGGCCGGGAAACATCCGTGAGCTTAGAAATATTATCGAACATTGTTTTATTATGGAAGCATCTGACATGATTCATGTCAGCTCCCTTCCTTCCGTCGTCTTTAAAGATCAGAAAAAAGTTGAATCGTCTGATCAAGGTTCGGAAGATAGTGTGATTGATATTGAGGATATCCAAAACTCTGTTTTGGATGCTACTCCAGCTGCCAAATCATCTCATGAAGTTCACTTTTCTTTTGGTACTAAGTTGGCCGAAGGCGGAAAACTTGATTTTGCTATTGCCAAAGACCAGTTTGAGAAGGAATTTATTGTTCAGGCATTAAAACTCAATAAAGGTCGTATTAATCAAACGGCCCTAAATGCCAATATTCCCAAGAAGACTCTTCTTCGGAAAATTGAGAAATATGAAATTAACCCGAAAGATTACTATTAGGATTATCTATGGCCCGTTTTTGGTCTTTATGCCTCATGATGGCGACATTAATTATAGTGGATCAGATTTCCAAAGGAGCCATTCAGAGTAATTTGAATTGGGGGCAAACGATTCCTGTCATCGAAGGTTTTTTTAGTATTGCTTATG
>CAMCZE010000220.1 GCA_945885655.1 Bacteriovorax stolpii
TTTAATGCATTTTCTATGGTCTGGGGGTTTTTATAAATTTCTGATAATCTTAAGGCATCTTCTTCATTTTCCCCTTGCCCAATTAAAATAATGATTTCTTTTTCTTCGTTTGCATCTAAATTAAAACTTGATTGCATGGCGCCGCACGGATCAATACCGCCGCCCACCTTATCATTGAGGGTATTTCTTAACATGGCCGCAGGTTTGTCCATGGAACCATTTCGTCCAATAAATTCTTTCCTATCACCTGTGTAACTTTTGTTAGTCCCGCTAGAACTCATGAAGGCCACTCGATGGGCAAACTCATTATTATATGTATTTTTTGCTAAAAGACATTGGCCCCTCTCATTCCAGAGAGTGACAAGAGTTTGGGAAGATTGGGCACGTGAGAAACCCAAGACCCAATCAATATAACTTGTTACAGAAAGCGCGCGTGGTTTTGAATTTAAGTTTTTAAGTTTTAATCGAATTATTTTAACTGAATCTTCAAGAGGAACAAACATGGTAAGGGCATGGGATAGTCCATGTGAGTTATGATGAAACTCACTGTAACCGTGGCCATGGTTGATCATATAGGATTCTGAACTTCTGATAGGAAGTGGAGTGGGAGACCAGAAAACACCACTTTCTTCGTCCCGAATATAAATTGCTTCAGAAGATGGATCAGATACGGGATCATTTGACCAAGTGGAGAGTCTGTTTTCACGGCTATTAATGGACCATGTGTAACCGGATCCAGATTCGGACACAATAAATCCAAAATCTTTTTTATTTGCGATGACATTGATCCATGGAGAAGGTGTCCATTGCTCGTCTTTAAGACATATCACATACTCTTTACCGTCGGGACTGAATCCTCCAAGACCATTGGAAAATGTAATCTCTGGTTGTGGGAGAGCGACTCGAGGATAATCTTTTTTCTGTACAGTCGGAATAAAACGGGCCGGAAGCACTTGCTCATATGGTCTTCGTTTTAACTGGTCAGCAAGGGTACCTTTATCTGCAAAAAGACTCACGCGGGCCACGGACTTAATCAAAGTCAAATCTTGTTCAGGAATCAGATCTGCTCGTCTGATGAAAATACCACCAGGTTTATCAAGGAGTGAATGAAAACCACTGATAAGGATCTGGCGCATAAGTTCATCTTGTAGATTCTGCATATAACTAGTGGCATGCTCATTTAAAATAACCAGATCAATCTTAAGTCCCTTAAGTCTTAAGTATTCATGACCTCGTAAAAGTTCGCGGATCATATCCATATCTTTTTCTTCCTGAATTCGAGTCAGTAGAATAGGTAAGTCTCCACTGATACCATAGGCCCATAAAGCTGATTGATTTTTAATATTAGCAATCAGAACTTGAGACTGAGCACGAAGATAGGGAGCAAGATACATGATCCTCCCACCCAATCGTTGATATAGGTGGGCCTTCTCAACAGAGATATTTAAATGACGAAGGCCAATTTGACTTTTTACCCAACCAAGATTGACTTGGCGTAAGAATATATGTTGGTCATGGTATTTTTCTGAAAGCCTTATGGCCTCCGCTTTTGAATAAACTAGTCCGGTGGAAAAAGTGAGCTTTGCAGTTTCATGAGGTTTAATACATATTCTTTGACGTAAAGAAAAAATAGGATCAAGAACGGCACCAACAGTGTTCGTGAGATCAATTTCGTTGGTCATCACAATGGGATTTTTAACCGTGCGGCCACGACCTAAAAAGCGGTTTCGGTCTGTCTCATACTGAAGAGGTCCAACAGCATTGGCCTCAATAGTCAGAAGATGTAAACTCCACAATTCAAGATCATCTTTGGATCTTAGTCGCCTATTGGCAAAAAGTGCATTTGTTTCAGCATGAAATTCTGTTTGGATAAAAAGATTACTAAAAGCAGGATGGGCCGCATCATCATTAGATTTTGCCAATACCACTTCCATATAACTTGTTATTTCTAGTTCCAAAGTTTCATTTGAGTGGTTGGTTAAAGAAATTCTTCGCATCTCCACATTATCTTCTGAAGAAATGATGACTTCAGTATGAGTCGTGACGTTGTGATCAGTGCGGATAATCTCAATTTTATCTTCAGAAAAGTGGGCCTCATAAGATTTGGGTTTACTTTCAACGGGCCGAAATCCTGTTGACCAAACTTTTTGAGTGTTCATATTTTGAATGTAGATAAACTGTCCCCAATTATCTTGAGTTGCATCTTCCTTCCAACGAGTTACCATGCGTTCTTCACATTTTGAAAATCCTGATCCCGCGGTAGACATCATGACCGAATAATTTCCGTTAGAGAGAATCTGAGCTCTGGGAGTAGAAAGTGATGGATCACTGTAGATGCGAGCGTGATGATTTTCACTAAAACGCGCAAAACTTTCAATATGAGTTTCCTCAGCTCGAGGTTTGGCGATCTGTGTAATGGCAGGGATTCTTTCTTGCAGGAGGAGCTGAACCGCTTTCACTCGAGGTTCAGTATGAAAACGTCTCTGCATAATAGATTTATTTAAAAGATTATTTATCGAGATTAGACTCATCCCTTGGTGATGGGCCATGTAGGATTTTAAGATGACGGATTTTTTATCTTTAGGCACTCGTTCTGGTGTGTAATCAATTGACTCATAAAAACCATAGTGCCCAAGTACAGAAATCTTTTCTAAATGATTAAGATTGGCCAATGCCTCACGAGGCAGAACCATCGCAGCGAGCATTGTAGAATAAGGAGAAATCACGAGCTCATCTCTAAGACCACGTTTTAAACCAAGACCTGGAATACCGAAAGGGCCGTACTGGTAATTAAAATTTAAGTCTCGAGCATTGTAACCAGCTTCCGAAACACCCCAAGGAATTTGGCGCTGACTTCCATACTCAATTTGTCTTAATATGATTGAATCATAAGTTTGATCAAGAAGAGTTCCTTCATACCTTCTCATCACAAGTAGTGGCATGAGGTATTCAAACATCGTGGCACTCCAAGAAACCAGAGCACGGCTTCCTACAACAGTTGTCAGTTGACGACCCAAACGAAACCAATGTGCATCGGGCACATCACCTTTAGCGATAGCAAAAAAGCTAGCAAGACGAGATTCAGAGGCAAGAAGATCATAATATGAGTTATCTTTTCGTCCTTCGCTGGCATTAAAACCAATAGTGAAAATTTTTCTCTCTTTATCGAAAAGAAACGAAAAATCCATGGCGAGATATAGTTCTTGGCAGGTGGCCGCCATCTGATGAAGGCGTGAACGTAATTGTAAGTCATCCTGGTTTTGATCAGCGATCTGGGATTCAACTTGATGAATCGTTCTTTGAAGCCAAATAAATGTTTGAGGATCTTCTTCAGATGTTAAGGCCTGCGCCAGTTTTTTTATCTCGTAAATTTTGTTAAGAATTTCTGTTAGGGATTCATTTTTGGATTCAGAGACTTTTGATATGAGTTTGAGTATATGCTTAAAAGATCCAGTTTGTGCTAATGGAGATTTTTTCTGAAGTTCATTTAGAGTTTCAGATAAAAGCCCCAAGCTATCTTTAAGTCCTTCTTGGTAGTGTTCATTTTTATAAGGACCTTCAGATAATTGAAGACATGCTTGTTTAAGTGCTACAAGGTGACCTGCGAGGTTACCACTATCAACAGTTGAAACATATCTAGGTTGAAGAGGTTCAAGTGTAATGGTGTCGTACCAATTATAAAAATGTCCGTAGAGACGTTCAAGTTTTTTTAAAGTACCAAGTGTATGTTCTAAGGTATTTACCATCTCTACAAAACCGATATAACCAAGATCATAGGCCGAAAGAGTTGAAAGAAATTGTAGACCCATGTTTGTTGGAGAAGTTCTATGGGCCAATACCGGAACGGGGTCTTCTTGAAAATTATCAGGAGCGAGATAGTTATTAGAAGCTCCCGCAAAACTTTCAAAAAATCTCCAGGTCATTCGTGCGTATCGGCGGTACTGATGGATCTCTTCTTGAGTGAGGGGGGTAAGTTTGGGTTTCGTTCTGGCCCTTGTGGCCCGGGCCACGATGGGTGATAAGCTCCAAGCAATAAGAAATGGGCTTGCAATCAGAACAGTTGAAGGATTGATTGCCAAAATGAGAAAGGCCGTGAAAGCAGAAAAAATGGGACCTGAAGAAATGATATCTTTAATTCCAAAACGTTGATGAGTTTGAGTCTGAGTTTGAGAAAATGTCACCCACTCAAGCATGTATTTTTTTGAAACAGACATGCGATATCGAGCTCGAACGATGGCATCTACTTGGTCAAGGGCCATAGAAGGCATAAAAATGAACATGAGAACAATCTGCTCTATTCTTTTTTTTGCCTCTCTTAAGCAGGACCCTAAGTGTTCTCTCCAAGTACTTTCATGTTTTCTAAAAAGATCACTGAATGATGGTGCGTAAACGGGAAAACTTAAAGTGATAATGATCACCACTGTCCACTTTATAGGATTACCGTCCAAGACAGTCCAACTTAAAACTAACCACGTAAGAATGGCCAGATTAGATAAGCTTCGGCGTAAATTATCAAAGATTTTCCATCGAGAAATAAGAGGAAGATTATTTTTAACCCATTTGTTTTTACTGTTGGGTACAAAGGGTAAAAGCCATAAGGAGATTTGCCAGTCTCCACGGGTCCAGCGATGCATTCGTTTAACGAAGACTTCAAAGCTAGAAGGAAAATCATCAATAAGTTCAAGATCAGTCGTGAGACCTACACGTGCATAACTGCCTTCAAGGAGATCATGACTTAAAACAGAATTCTCAGGAACTCTTTCTCCAATGACTTTTTCAAAAGCATCTACAACATATAATCCCTTACCAGTGAAGCTTCCTTCATTAAAAAGATCTTGGTAGACATCAGAAACTGCCGTGGTGTAGGGATCAATTCCGGTGTTGCCTGAAAAAATTCGTGAGAAACCTGTTTTGGCGGATGAAACCAAAGACACTGTGATACGCGGTTGAAGAATTCCATATCCGCTTATAATACGATTTTTTTTTGGACAAAAAACAGGTCGATTTAGGGGATGGGTGATCGTACCAATAAGTCGTCTGGCATTTTGCAAAGGAAGTTGAGTATCTGCATCAAGGGTTATGACATATTTCACTTTTTTAAGGAAATCGATATCGATGCCGTCTGATATGAAAGTCGTTTTTTGATCTCCTCGAAGAAGACGATTAAA
>CAMCZE010000221.1 GCA_945885655.1 Bacteriovorax stolpii
CTCATAAAAGAAGTCTCTGAAGCTATACTGCCACTTGTGTAATAGATGCAGAGGCTTAACAAAGAATAAAATCAGAAATTTTTAAAAGGACTTTAAGTTATGAAATTTATCATAATTTAATGACAAAACTTTTCCGTCTTGAATCTTAAAAATATCTTCAAAGTATTGATCGAAGACAACATCATCAGCGACGTACATACAATTGGCATGAATAGTCTGCGAAAATGTGGAGTCATAACCAATAACAGACATGCCGATTTCTATATTTTGATTTATAAGATCTTCGAGAGTTAAATTATATAAAGGGCTCGTCTGATCAATCACATGCATCACACTCCATGACAATGCAAAAAACAAACTTGAATTTCTCACCAAATTCAAATCCACCTGACGCCGAATTGTTTGTCCTTCAACCGTCGTAAAACTTTGAAGAACGACCATCCGGGCCTGGGCCTCAACAATCTGATTGGCCCGTAAATTCCCCATCCGTAACATCAGCATTCGTTTTCCATCATAGTTGTTAATTAAAACATTTTTAGAAAAAACAATACGAGCACTGGGACGAGAAAACTTAGCAAAAATAAGTCCAGTCAAAAGAGCTGTAACAAAAACTGATAGAACTGATTGAATGATGACTATGGAGTGGGCCCAGTCAGAATGAGGAGAGAAGGCCCCATAACCAACGGTGGAAAATGTCTGAACACTAAAGGCAAAAGCTTGCCAAAAAGAATGATCTGTTCCTGTAATGGATCCTGGAAAAACCCAGTAACAAAAAGCAAAAAAGGAGTTAAACACCAGGAAAAGAAGTAAGTAACTTAAAAAAAACTTGCTCCAGTTAAAACTTAATAGACTATGATAAAGATCTTCAGTCCATTTCGTTTGAGTACCTATTTTTTTTATATCTTTAAATCTTTGCTCAGTTGTTTGCATAAACTTAAAACTACGACACTTGCCAAAAGGTGTCACCTACCATTTAATTCTAATAATTAACTCAAGCTCTTCAGGATTGACCCAAATGCTTCAAGGCCACACTCACTGGGCCCGACATAGAATAAACTTTCGTTATATGATTTTTGAAATCACATGTGGCGCAGAAATTTAAACTGAAAAGGGTAAGAAAGATGTTTATCCATAAGCCCCCTATGTCAGGATAGATGTCGCCTCCATAAAATAAATTAAGGGGGCGGTTTAGGTGCGATGCTTACGGAAAAGTTCAAGGAGAAGCCTTTCCTGAGGATGGCGATAAGCCGGTTCCCGGCAAAAATGAGTCTAATACTTCCCAATGTCGTGACGTCAATGCTGGAGCATTTCATCTTGTCTTAACCAATATGATTGGGATTTACTCATTTGGGCTTGTTGTCGACGTAGATCGGTTTAATGATATTTGGAATCACCCCATTACTGCCTATGAGTCAGAAATTATTAATAGGATGAGGCCAAATTTTTTTGAAGCTCTTAAAGGGATCGAAGAAAAGGTACAGGTTAGAACGAAAATGACCTATGCAGATGAGCTTGAGATTTTTTCAGATGAAGAAGTTGCTAAAAAAACATTAGGATTCATAAGTAAGAGTCCAGTCATCGGTACTAAGGCACAAACCTATGCTCATAAGCTTTACGAATATATCCTAGAAATAAATCGTAAAGGAGAAATCGTTGGAGGAGAGTGGATATCTGAAACTCGCCCTGATTTTGTATGGATGAGAAAAAGGGATCTCACTTTTAGCAACAAAAATAAAACGAACCCTTTTAGAACAAGATTTGACTTTGAAGGTCTTTCGAAAATTTATGTTCCGATTGAGCAATAGCTTGGAAACCATCGGAGAAGTATGCAATCAAATAAAAATCCATGCTAGTGAAATACATTGAAGAGAAAAAAACAGTCATTCGAGAGACGAAAGAAGAGGGCTGTCACTACTTCTCTCCGGATTTTTGTGAATTAAGTTAAGAGGGCGCAGGCCAAAACGAAGGACTTCTCTAGTTTCGGCAAAGCACTAAGGCCCTGGCCACCAATTCAGTGCTTAAATATCAAGACAAAGCTTAGGCCAAACAAATCCAACCACGACGTTTCTTAAATTTATTGATCACATAAGCAAAGTTCCACGACATCTATCTTTTCATGGCGATGGTGAACAGAAAGTTTATGGCGTGTCAGACTTTGGATATTCAGATCAGAACGGTTGAACGTTGGGAGAAGACTCCCGAGGATAGACGTCAGGGGCCTCATAACTGCCCTTCAAATGCTTTAACGACAGAGGAACGGGCAAAGATCCTTGAAGTTGCCAACAGCATCGAATACGCCAACCTTCCGCCCTGTCAAATAGTTCCTAGTCTTGCTGACAAGGGTGAATATGTTGGCAGTGAGAGCAGTTTTTATAGAATTTTGAAAGCAGAAAAACTTCTCACTCATAGGTCCAAGTCGAGTCCACGGGTGAATAAGAAGCCAGATGAACTTGTGGCCTATGGGCCGAATCAGATCTGGAGTTGGGATATCACTTATCTCAAGGCCGCTATCAAAGGGATTTATTATTATCTGTATCTTCCGATGGATATTTTTTCTAGGATGATTGTTCATTGGGAGATTCATGCAAGTGAAAATGCTGAGATGGCATCAAGCATGATAGAAAAGGCTTGTATGAAAAACGGAGTTATGAAGAACCAAGTTATACTTCATTCTGATAATGGTGGTCCAATGAAAGGGGCCACGATGCTGGCTACTCTACAAAGATTAGGAGTCAGTCGTCCTAGTGTTTCCAATGACAATCCATTTTCTGAATCACTTTTCAAAACTCTGAAATACTGTCCAAGCTTTCCTGAAAGAGGTTTTGCCAGTCTTGAAGATGCCAGAAGTTGGGTCGAGCGTTTTGTGAACTGGTACAATAATATTCATCTTCATAGTGGTATAAACTTTGTAACTCCAGCTTCAAAACATTGTGGTGCAGATGAAGGTATATTGAAAAATCGCCATTTGATTTATCAGACGGCAAAGGATAAAAATCCGAACTGTTGGTCAAAAGGAACAAGAAACTGGTCAAAGGTTGAGAAAGTGGAACTTAACCCAAAGAAAATGGAAGAAAAGTTAGCTGCATAAAAAATTTAGGCGACATATATCTTGAAATTTTCCGATTTTTCCTTTTATAGATGTGATTTGCACTATTAAAAGTGCTCAAGTTCAGCTTTTTGACATTCGAATATTAATCTACCAACTGAGCTATACCGTGCGTAAGAGAGACAGAGGTGCGTCTGAAAAGCACCTCTGTGTGTGCAAAGTTGTCTAGACACGAGAAAAATTTGGGGTAAATGGGAATCAGACTGCGATGGAAAAGAGTAAAAAAGTTACCCGCAGATTTGGGATCTTAAATCCATTCAGGTTTTTGCGACTTACCACCTAGGAAACTTAGTTTTTGCAAAATCGTAAGCCGAGCCTCTAAATTTAGACGAACAGTGTTAATTCTAAATTTTTTTCTTTTTTCCTTTAACGATGGATTCAAATCCCTTCTGGATTTTAAGTGAAAACTGAGGTAAAATATCAATTAAGAATTGATCCAATTCTGCTTCAGGATTTTTGGCATCTAAAACAACATTTGAAAAATCATCACAGACACCTATGATCTCGCTCACCAAATTAATTTTCTCGCTAGTTCTTTCCCCTTTTATGCTCTTCCTAAGATGGTGTTGCTCGACAGCCTGACAAATTATTTCATCAAATATTTTAAGTTCTCTCAAATATTTAGCACCTTCTTTCGCATGACAATCGAACAGGGCCCTGTCCTCTTCTTTAGTGCTATATTGTAAAACAGACTCAATCACGGCAGAATTCTGTTTAATTAAATGAATATCATGTAGCATCGCTGCCGTTCCAACAATTTTCACCGTTTTTGAAGATTCAAACCCCAGCTCTTTAGAAAGAAGAGTCGCAAGAAGAATGACTGTCGAGGCATGTTCATGATCGATAAGGGTACTTAAAAGTTTTGAAAAACCTTGATCACCAGGCCTAGATCTTCGAATGAATTGATATGTACCCTGTAAGAAGTCCTTGGCAACCTGAATATTCTCCCTATTTATGCCGGCCTTAGCGAGATTGCTCGCTACATTATCTCCATTATGTAAAAGAAGATCGGTATTCTTTTCGATTCCTTGTGGGGACTTTATTAATTCATTTTCAACGTAGGCATTAATCAGTTTAATATATTTTAAATGCTCATCTTCAAAAACGTAAAAATTCTCGACGTTCTTCTTGATATACTTTTCTAAAAGATCCTCTGTAATAGGATCTCCCGCATTGAGAATCTTCACATACTTATTCGCACTTAAACTCAAATAAATGTTAAAAAATGATTTGGCTGTAAGGATAATGTCTTTGATCAATATTGCAATCAAACGGCCTTCATCTAATTCGAGTTCCTGATCTTTAGCTTCCTGAGTTGCTTCAACGCCGGCCCAGTTGTATCTTTCTTTGAGAATTTTTCTAGCCAGGGATAAATACTTTTCTAAATTTTGTGGTTTTTCAATAACGTCCGCAACCCCCGTTCCTCGAAGACGAGTAACCAATAAGTCTTCCATCTTTTTATCGTAGACAACAACAATTTGCAATTCTGCATTTATCTCTTTAAGCTTGACCACCAAATTTGCAGTGTTTGTACTAGGAAGACCATCTTTAAGAATTAATAAATCGACGGGTTCAAGTTTATCCTGAATCATTTTAAATAATTCAGACTGACGTGAGGTAATTACCAAGGGGTGTGATGGCAATTTTTTATCCAAGAGCTTAAGTTCATCGACCAAAAAAACGTCATTATCAAAGAGAACAACCTTATTTATTGCGGACAAAATGAACTCCATTATTTTGAGAGATTTTGTAAAAGGAGAGCCTGAATTAGCGCTACATCAGTATACATCAAAAACACTAAGCCCCCCTCTTTTTATAAAAGGATGACCTTCGATCTCTCTACTAAAGGAAAATCTTCATGGATTTTTATTAGATTCGCTTAAATTTACTGAATTCTCTTACTTAAGTTAAAACCTGTCAACCCCGTTATTCTGGACACATTCCTAGTTAGCTTAAGCTGAAATTTTATATTCATAGTTCAGCCCTGATTTAAACTTTTCAATAAACATTTCTGGTGATTTGTACTTCAGAGATCCATGCAGTCTTTTTTTATTATACCATT
>CAMCZE010000222.1 GCA_945885655.1 Bacteriovorax stolpii
TGATGGCGTAGTTGAGGTACTTTTGGATGCGACAGTCAATCATACCGGAAAGTTGAGTGATAAAAGATTATTTGGATGGCAAGCAGCCTTGTTTCCCACAGGCTATTCAGGCATAAATAAAATAAACACTGGAAATTGGCGTACAGGAAAGGAGCCCATGCAAGTTGTTTCTGGACGTATGGGTAAAGCAAAAATTCATTATGAGGCACCTCCATCTAAAGGAGTTGTAAGTGAGATGAAAGCTTTTTTTCAATGGTGGAATTCTCCATCAGAAGAACTTGATGGAATTCTTCGTGCGGCATTAGCACATTTTTGGTTTGTTACGATCCATCCTTTTGATGATGGCAATGGGAGGATTGCTCGGGCCATCACTGATATGGCGTTGGCCCAGGATGAAAAAACGAGTCTGCGTCTATACAGTCTTTCTTCACAAATCGTTAAGGAAAGAAAAGCTTATTACGATATTCTAGAAAGAACTCAAAAAGGCAAAGGCGATATCACTGAATGGCTAAAGTGGTTTTTTGACATGTTTTCAAGAAGTATTCAAGGCTCGAATCAATTAATTGAGAAAGCGATCTTCGTGGGTAAACTATATGAATATTGTGATGATAAGGGTCTAAATGAGCGACAACGAAAAGTGATCAAAAAGATGTTAGAATGTTTCCCAGAGGAATTTATTGGGGGACTGACTAATCAAAAATATGTAGCGATGACTAAAATCAGCTCAGAAACAGCCAAAAGAGATATTAAAGATTTGGTTCTAAAAAAAGTGCTTTTACAAAATGAAGGTGGTGGGCGATCTACTCGTTATCAGCTGAATAAGGAAATTAAATAATTTTGGCTTAAGGGATTCCAGGGTATTTTTCAGAGCAGGCCGAGAACATATTGTTACTAGTAATGTTAGAAATATTTTTTCCAGCGAGTTTAAATTTTATCGCTTCTTGCATCCCTGTAAGAATCGCTTCTCTTCTTTCGGTGTAAGTTCCATGATCACCAATAGCATGGTGATCTGCTAAAAAGCGCATGATCTCATCCGATTCAACAATCACTTTACCTTTAGGGTAATGAAAAGTCAGAAGAATACCGGCGACACAATCGGCCTGAAGTTCTTTGCGTTTTTGAGCGACTAATTTTAGCGGAAAATTAAAAGGAATATTTTTTCTCTCCTGCATAACGTGAGCATATTCATGAGAAAGAATAATTTTGATACCAGTTTCCCCATCTATGTTCCATTTGTCCTGAAGATCATGAAGAAGATTAAAACCAAAGAGTACTGCTAGGTCAGATATAGCACTGGCATTAGGTCCTTTCTCATCAGCATACATCGCCACACATAGTGGAGCGGTGTGGAACTTAAATAACAAATCATCCATCGCAATCAGCGGGGCCTCAACTTGATTTAAGTAATCTTTCATCATGTTCACCATACCGGTGATATCAAATTCAACCATGCTGCCAGTTTCAGTCTCTGGGATTTTGATATTTCCATTAACAAACAATTTCCACTTCGCTGCAATCTGAGGAACACATTCAGTCGTGTTATACGGAATTACCGAGGCAAAAGTAGAGGAAGCAAACATGAGGAGTGCTATTAAAGTTTTCATACGGAAATAGTAAGGGGAAAAGGGGAGTGGGTGGGGAGAGTTTGTAAAAAAAACTAGGCGCTTGCTTGCTTCATAGGACTGAGTAATATTTCAATAAGCATTTTTGGCTTTTCTTGGCCTCATGAATATATAAAGTACTGAATTTAAAGACCTTTCCTGGTCTGCGTTATTTTTAAAAAAATAACGAGTACAGATAGTTTGCAAAAAAAACTGCCTTTATTGTTCAGAACTTAGACAGAGGCCGGAAATTTCTTCTTATTTAGTCTTATATACAACTCTTCACCCTATAATGGGTCCATGAACATCTTATGCCTTATTTCACTTCTAACTTTTAGTCTGCCGTGTTTAGCTCAGACGCTTTTTACCGTAAGAAAGAACTTTTCCCCTGAGAACGTTTTTGTTTATAGGGCCCATGTAAAAGACTGTCGGTTTGTTAAACCTTATGTCAGTGGTTATTGGTTTAATACCGTTACAAAAAAAATTGAGGAGGCCGGGTTTCTAGAAGGTCATCTGATCAATCCCGTAATTCGAAGACAGTCTGCAGAAAAAATTGAATTTAGTAATCACGGAGCTGACCTTGTAAAACTTAGACCCGATGAAAAAATCATGATCGCAAAGTTTGATGCCAACTGTACTCCAAAAACGTTTAATGTTTTAGATGGTGTTGAGTATCAGCTGGTAGAAGCTTTTTTAGATGTCACCCTTCCTACAACTCTAAATTCGATGAAAGTGAATGGGTACTTATTTGATGGAAAACCATATCAGATGAAAATCAACTTTTAAAAATATTTCAGCTTTATCGATTATTTAACAGTTAAAACTCGTTTTTATTTTTTTTCTGATTTTCTTTAAGATGGTCATTTAGTTTTTTAAGATTTTTTTCCCAAGCAGGTCCGGTATCATCTTTTAAATTTTTGGTCTCTTCTGAGGGGGAAGATGAAGAAGTAGAACCAGTAGTTTCAGTTATGTTGTTGACCAGTTTATAAAGCTTTGAGCTTATATCGAGGTTTTTAATATTAAGATACGGGAGAAGCGAATCTTCAATATTTAATTGTTCAATCATATTTTCAGAAAGTTTAATTTTTTCATAAGCGCTTGCTCCCTTAGAATCTCTGACCAGAATTAAGTGATCTTCTTTTGAAAGGTGAAACTCTTCTTTTTTATCGGTGGTAATATTAACTTCACCATTTAATAAAGCAAACTCGATGATCTCCATATCTTTTAGTTTTTGAAGGTTAATTAAAAATTCTGTTCCTCGTACACCCAAAGAAGTGAAAGTCGTTTTGAATTGAATATCTCCTTCTTTAGCTTTGTTTTTGATATGGGCCCGGGTTTGGCCTTTTATAAGTTCATAGATAGAATTTCGATTTTCTTTATCCTTGAACTCAAATTGTGAAAAATGAAATTCACTATTAGCTCCGATGGTTAAAATACTTTCATCAATCATCAGAATACGGGCCAATGACGAGTTCTCCGTAATAAGAGTGTCTGTTTTATAAAATTTTGTTCCCTTCGTGACTGCTAAATTGCTATTGGCCACTTTCTTTTTTAATAGGCCTTTAGATAGTTTTAATTCTCCGATAAAGCTCGGAACGGCCTTTCCTGAATTTTTGTCGAATTCAAAATCTTGCGCCATTAGAGAAAATGAGAGGAAGATGAAGCTGATAAGTATTTTCATATAATAAGGGTAATATAATCTGACTTTCTAATCCAGACGAATAAGAAGTGTCGATTGAATTAGATTCTTAAGGTCAGGTCTTTAATTAATTATAACAGTGGATTCTTTGGTGCGATGCGCCACCACTCTCTCTGAAGACCATTTTAAAGAATTTGTGTAGAGTGATTTATGAAAAAAATTTATATTCTGAAAACGGAAGCTGAAATTGAACGAGCATTTCCAGTCATGAAGGAACTCCGACCTCATCTTAGTTTCAACGGATACTTAGAAATCTATAAAGCTGCTCATGAGTGTGACGACTATCAAATTGCCGTTTTGGAGCTGGATGGACATATCGTCGCGCTGATGGGATTTCGTTTTTTATCTGACTTTATCCGAGGCAGACATTTATATATTGATGATCTTGTTTCTTCCGAAAACATGAGATCTATGGGATTTGGAAAAGAACTTTTAAAATTCGCTGAAAAAATGGCGGACCAATCTAACTGTAATGTTTTAAGGTTATGTACTGGTATAGATAATAATCGTGGAATCAAATTCTATGAAGATAATGATTGGACAAAAAAAGCTTTTGCATTCACCAAAAAAATGAGCACACTTTGATTCCTAATAAAAATCATATTCTGTAGTGGGCACATCCGGATAGACGTTTTGAAATGGCCTATGATAAAATCGTTAGAAGAATTTAAATTTTAAAGGATTTTTATGAAACGATTGTTCGTGACTTTTATGCTTTTAGTTAGTTTTTCAACAGTTATAATGGCCAATGTTGAGACGAAAGAATTACTTTATTGGTGTAACCCGGAAGTTCGCCTTAAAGGACTAGAAGCAGTTTTGATTAAAGAAGTAAAAGGCGAAACGATTCTCGCTGTTTATACCGAATCAAGAAAATGGGGAGCTGTCGATGAACATTTGAGTTCAGTTGATTTCTCCATCAACCAGAATTCTCAACTCTACACATCAAATAATCATGGTGTTTCCCTTCGAATCAATACAGAAGGAATGACTCCACACTTACCTGAATCTGTTTATCCGGCCCATTTTACAGATCAACGTTTTGGATTTGATATGGATATGGAATGTGAGTTTAGCCGCTAGTTTCTCTTTTTTTTAATGGCCTAGTAATAGGCCATTTTTTTTCTAGATCC
This sequence comes from Bacteriovorax stolpii, assembly GCA_945885655.1. Lineage (GTDB taxonomy): Bacteria > Bdellovibrionota > Bacteriovoracia > Bacteriovoracales > Bacteriovoracaceae > Peredibacter. Next base: position 4,431 of record CAMCZE010000222.1, read on the forward strand.
CCTCTGCTTTTTGGAAAGTTTATCACTAGATTTTAAAAGTATTAATCAAAACGATTTTAAAAAGTGAGAGTCTGCCGCTAGTCACTGCAAAAAAATGATCAGAATTTCCTGGGGTTTCTATATCTTCTCAATCTTTTGAACACGCATTACCTGACTTTTGTTTAAAAATAACTTGGCGTTTTTAAACTTTTATTAACTGTGAAAGTCGTGAAGTTAAATACCTAAAGATCCAGAACCTAAAGTATTGACACTAAAGCTGACCGATATCAGGTTTTTCCCGTCTCTATTTGGATAGATTCAGGGAATTCTCAATGGAGTCATTTATGATTTTGGATTTTCGTGAATTGGAAAAGGCGCATACTTTTGTGGGATCTAAGGCATATGTCTTGGCGATGATGGCGCAAAGTAATATGCCTGTACCTGCCGGAATGATCCTGTCACATCTGCCTGATAGTGATCAGGATTGGAATCGCATTGAGGCGTGGTGGGTTGAGCAGGTTTCTTCTCCACTTGCCGTTCGTTCTTCAGCTTTTGGTGAAGATTCAGAAGAGATGAGTTTTGCAGGACAAAATCAGACCTTCTTGAATGTTAAAACTATTGAAGAATTAAAAAATGCCATTAAGGCCTGTTTTAAATCAATCGATCGTGAGGCCTCTCAAAGTTACCGACAGTTTTTTATGGGTGAAAAAAAAGATGTTCCGATGAACGTGGTTTTGCAGGTCA
>CAMCZE010000223.1 GCA_945885655.1 Bacteriovorax stolpii
TTCTTTGAAAGTTCAGGCATCTGATACAAAAAAGAAATTCATCGAAGATTATCGAGAGGCATACAAACATTTTTACCCACTCTACGTAAGTGCACTTTTAGATAAAAAAGATCTTAATCATGTTTTTGATATTTATAAAAAAAGTATGGGGCCTTTTATTTCTAAGTATGGTTTAGAAAAACATCTTGCCGACTTTAAGAAACTTTATCTTATCCATGCACAACCAGAATTTAAAAAAGCTGATTTTTATGAATCTCTTAACGCTTCATTAGCACTCGTTAAAGATTTAAGTGAATATGACAGTGACGATAATGAAATGCTTTTCCGCTTTTGTAGTTCTGACTTTAAACCAGAAATGGATTTTTTAACTAGGCTTCAACCTCTCCTTGAGCGTTTAAATGAACTTAAAGTGGACCCTTACCTTATGGTTGATGGAAAGGGAGCATTCTTAGATTCTTCGCAGATTATGCAGCTTGCGATAGCACCAGCATGTATGAATATAAAAAACAGAAACAAGTTAAATTTTGAATTTAGTTGTGAGAAAGGGTACGACTTAGTTGATAATATTAAACAGTCTCATTATTCTGATAATGAAAAATTGGCGATGCTAAGAGAGAGAATTGTCCTAAGCTTAAGACAAGGACTTGCCCTCGGGAATTCATTTCCTTCTGGTGAGAATATCTCGCATATCAATACGATTGTTGGATTTCGTTATAATGGGAAAAAAAGCGAGTGTGAGGTTCTTATTAGAGAATCTCAAACGGGATTATCAACTTGGCAGTCTGAACGAACAATTTTTAATAATATTCGGGCATTAACAGAGGTCAGAATAAAATGATAAAGTTTATGATGATACTTTTATTATCAAGTGGTGCCTATGCTGAGAGCTTTTATATTTTCAAACAGGCCTATGATTTTAAAGAAGAAGAAGGGCTTCTTGTCAACGGATGCGTAGATAAAAATTGTGATGCTCTAAAAGCGATCTCGAATTATCGAGAAATTGATCTCAAGGCCGCTCGCAAAAATCTTAAGTTTAGCAATTCAGTAGGATCTGATGTATGTATTAGAATCTATAAAGTTAAGGCCGTTCTGGGTGAGGCCACCAATCAAGATGCCCGCGCCTTTTGTTATTTTCCTGACAATAGCATGGTGGAGATGAATTCTCTTTCAAATTACTTAACGTCAAAAAAAATTGTCGTTGAATAATCAGCTTAAGCCGCTATAACATTAAGACATGATTAATATTTTATTTTTGTTCTCTCTTATCATATTCTCTTTTGCTTCTGAGCTTCAGATCGTCGCGCAAAACGATGATTTTCAAAAAGCACCTGAATTCCAGGCCATCATGACAAAACTTAGCTCCTACGGTGAGTTTTCTGCCAAGATAACTGAAGAACAAGTTGTTGTGAATCCTGCCAATCATGGTCTATCAAAAGGCCAGCAGATGGTCGAAGAGGCCAAAGCTCGTAACCGCGCTATTCTAGCGGAAAAAAATAAAGAGGGACATTCTAAACCGGTATTCTCTGGCGTTGACCAATGGAGAGAGGAAGTCAAAAAAACTCAAGATGGCTGGAAAAAAGAAATTCTACAACAACGTAAAACGTGGCAACGTGAGCAGAAGATCTTTTTGGGTCATCTTCGAGAATATAAAGAAAATACTTTTAACCTACCTATAAAAGGTGAAAAAATCACTGAGAAAAAAATGACTGTGGACACACTTCCACGTTTTTTTATCGTAAATAGCGCTTTTAAAGTCCCTATCCGCAACCAGCAAGACCGTCCTACATGTTCAGCATTCGCAGGTATCAGGGCCCTTGAAGTTATTCTTGCCCAAAATAAAATGGAACATGACCTCTCGGAACAATATCTTTATTGGGCGAGTAAACCTAACTGTCAAACAAGTCCATGCTCCGAAAAAGGTTCATGGATTCCTCTGGGTCTTAAACATTCTCAAATACAGGCCGAAGTCGATATCCCACTTGAAAATACATGTTCCTACGGTCCTGAGAAAGTAGAAGGTAATGAAACCCAGCTTCCACTCAGTTCAAGCTGTAAACAAGGAAAAATCAAAGTTTTAACTTTTGAAGAAGTTCGCACCATCTCCGATATGGTAGAAAAACTGAAGACCCATACTCCTGTTATTATGGCCGCAAAGCTTTCGGAAAACTTTTATATTAACGAAGGCCTTGTTTCTCTGGCCGAAGTCCAAAATAACACAGGCAAACTAGATGCACATGCTCAAGGTCACGCCATGCTTGCTATTGGCATCATTGAACTTCCCATAAAGCTTAAGCCCTCAGAAGGAAATTTCTGTATTGTTGTAGCCAATAGTTGGAGCGAAGGTTGGGGTGCCGGTGGATACAGTTGTTTAACTGAAAACTGGCTCATTAAATTTCGTCAGCCTGCTCCTTTTTATGCGATTACTAAAATTTCAATAAAATAGTCATTTTGGTGACTTCACTTGGATGAAGTCACCGTCGACTCAACCCCATTTTCATACTTGCTCTTTGATTACACTGAAAACATAAGAGTCTAATATTCTCAATCGTATTTGTTCCACCCAAAGCATAAGGTTTTAAGTGATCAAAATTAAGCCTATGCTGCGATCCACAGTTCACACATTTTTTATCTCTTAAATATACTTTTCGTTTTACCTCGGCAGAAATCATTCTGCCGGATACTTTTGTCCCCTTCGTTTGTTTAGGGGTTGTTATTTGTTTAAATTTATTTTTCTCAACTTTTTCTTTAAGGGCCCCAATCATAAGCTTCATAAGTTCATCGGAACTCATTTGTATGCCTATAAGCTTTTTGACTTCTTCAAGGGCCTCTAAGGTATCATCAGATAGGATATAAGTGACCTTTGACTTTTTATCAGAAATTCTTTTTTTTGTTTCTCGCCCTGGTTTTTGAATCCCTGTCAAACTGAATAACTTTTGATCTGTTTCTTTTTTTGTGAGATTTTCAATTTGATTGAGAATATCCTTTTTTACTTCAAGATCTTTTATATTATTTTCTCGGCAAAACTGATTCACTTGAGAAATATTGCTTAAATTGAGTGCACCATTTTCAATTTTTATCTCGATTTCAGGAATGTCGGCCAGCAGACGTGCTGCTGTAATACGCAGATGGGCGCTACCTTCACAGAGACCCAGATCTTTTACACACCAATCAAAAAGACTTGTGAATTTCCAGTCACTATAGAGTCTGCGTCTATCAACTTCTTTAATGTGATGTAGGAGTAGAGTTGTCGCACCTTTTTCTTGGCGAGCGACTCGTTTTGAGTCCATTCGTAAAATATTATTTGTGAGATGTTTTAAATTCATTCTTGACTTTTACGTAAAACGTACGTAAAAGTCAAGAAGAAAAAATAGATGACTTCATCTAGGTGAAGTCAACACGAATTGAAGGAGTAAAATGGTTATTTAAACTTTTTCATAATATCTATACTTAGTGCCCAGCTGCCGTCATTAAATCGACAGAGGGATTCTTTGTTTTTAGTTATCATATTTGTTCCGGTAATGTTTTTCCCTTCGCAGCTTTTACAAGCTTGACTCAAGGGGGAAGCCCCAGGAATTGGAGTGATCGTTTTTTTACAGGCAGGGTTCCTTGCTAAACATACCTCTTTTGTGCAACTGATAAGAGGTTTGGAGCATAACCTAACACTCTCCGACGTTTTATTGGTAAGTAGAATTAAGTATTCCTGGCAATCCTGTGCCATGGCGATTCGTGAGAACAATGAGATGAGTATTAGAAATCTCATAACTTTTCCTCGATCCATGTTACATCTTGTGTGGCCTGTAAAAATACTTCAGCATCCAGCCAGCCGTTGTTATGTTGATTTTGCCAAGATTCGCCCCAACTGTTTTGGACTTTTAAATAACATTTGCCGTCTATGAATTTGTTTCCGATGACTGCTAATGCATGGGATTGGTTACCGTCCAGAAGTGATGAAGGAATATCAGGGAAAGCGAGAGAAGTTTCTATATTAAATGCCAATGCTTTACCACTTTTAAGTTGTGAAAAAACCTGAGTGTATAATTCAGTATCATATCCCTTCATGGAAATTTCACCATTGAGGATTTTTTTTACATCATAAGGAGGAACTTTTTGGCGATTTTCTTTACACTCATTAAATACCATGGTGTCTCTTAAAAAAGTGAGTGGGTTTTCGTATTCAAAAACTTTTTTTAAATGGATTATCAAACGGGTAACTTCATCAGGAGAAGAATGATCATTTCCTAAAAGCATTTTTGTGAGCCGATCAGCGTCATGGCACATTTTGGCCTCCTGATCGTTTTTTTCATGATATTTATTATAAAAGTTTATAACTTGTTCGATGGCAAATGGTGTTGTTCCCGAATAATTTTTAAAATATTCTGAGGGATAAGGAGCAAACTTCTCAGGACAAATGCCATTCTCATTTAGACGTCTAAGGGTGACTGAGCTCATACCACCATCGTTGATGTAGTCACTCACTTTTTTAGTACCCAAACTATTCTTTTGATCAGAAATTCCTCCAGACTGGTCAACGGCATCTAAAACAGATGGCCCTGCATGACAAAGTGGGGATTTATGCTTACACGCATACTGATGATAAACCGCCGTTGCGGCAAAAGCATAACAAAAATAAAATTCCCCTTGATCTTGGATCGCTGGCATCTGATTTGTGAGATCTGTTTCGTGTTGACATAAATCTTCGAGGGCCTTTTTACGAAGTGTACCTGCATTTATACCACCGATGATTTCGGCATGCAGGTTAGCGAGTGTGAGGGTAATGAGGATTACAAAATACATAGTATTCTTGTCGGAAGATAACAAAAATGTATGAGTCATTTTCTAGAGAACTTTTCAGTTTCGACAAGTCTTTTTATCTAAACGATCAATCATCGTTGAACTCCTACGTTATCGTTTTTATGCTTGATCATGATGTATCACTGTTTTTAAAAGAACTATCCCTTAACACAAAATTGATTTGTGTTAAGACCCTAAAGTGTATAGTTTCTAGACGATTGTGTCCTATCCTAACTTCTGAGCGATTATGTCCTATTGATCCTAGCTGTGTACCCTAGTCTAAATACTTAGATTAGGACTGCCAGCATGGGAATTAT
>CAMCZE010000224.1 GCA_945885655.1 Bacteriovorax stolpii
TATCCATTACAATTAGGACATGCACCAAGTGCACTATAAGGAGAAAATGCACTCACCGACATCGCAGGGATAGATTCAAATTCGCAATGAGCACATGTCTTTTCAAAATGAAAACGTAATGGCTGAGGTTTTTTTAGTCCTGGTCCCCATACATGATAATTGAGATTAAACTTATCTAACTTAAGATCAATCCATTTTTTATCAACTGTAACGAGGCTCTCTTTTTTGAAACGAAAAATCTCCCAGAACTCATCTTCTTGATTAAACTCATTCATCTCTTTTTTTATTATTGAATAAGATCTTGGAGGAAAAAAACTATCTCCAAAAACTCTTTGATATTCATTCAAACTCAAAAGAACTGTATAAACTCCGTTATCATTACGAGGCAGTTGCTCCGCAAATTGTGAGGATATTGAGCGAACTGTAAGTTCACACTCATGTTTGGGACATAACTCTTTGGCAAAGGAGAAAAATAAATTCTGTAATGAATCTGTAAGCCTCATGACATCTGAAACGACTGTCCTTGCTCCAACGACTGGATTAATCTGTGGTAATCCAAAGACTGGTAATACGGGAAAAATTCGATCAACATCAACAGCTGCTGGTCGGTCGGTAAAGAACTTCATGGAGTTAGGGAATGAATTAACAAATCTTCTTTTTGATTCCGTTAAAATAGTATGAAAGGCCAAGGATGTTTTACCAGACCCAGATGGACCAGCAAAACAAACAAGCTTCCGAAGGGGAATATCCAAGTCTATGTTTTTTAAATTATGGACTCTTGCACCACGAATCTCGATCACGCCAACATTGTGTTTTTCCATAAACATCCTTACCATTTCTTATTAGAATTAATCTAAAAACAATTGCTCAACAAGCATGGCAAACACATCTAAATTCTACCTCTTCAAGTTTAAATTCTGCTCTTAAATACGTGCAGAGAAGCGAAGCTTTTCAAAGGCGCACTTCGGCCACGACTTTGCTTGAAAATGTGGTCAATTTCCGATGTGGATGAGAGCTAAAATATTTGAATGGCATAAAACGAAAAAACCCACTCTTTCGAGTGGGTTCTGTAGATTTCTATAAAGGTAATTCTTAAAATTAACGTTTAGAGAACTGGTAAGACTTACGAGCACCAGATTTCCCTGGTTTCTTACGCTCAACTTTTCTTGAGTCACGAGTAAGAAATCCAGCTTCTTTCAATTCTGCACGAGAAGTTGGCGTCAGTTTAAGAAGTGCGCGAGCAATTCCAAGACGAATTGCACCAGCTTGACCTGTAGTACCTCCGCCCTTAACGTTGATTTTGAAATCATAGTTTTCGTTTGCTTTGAGAAGATTCAAAGGTTGGAAAACAATGTAACGAGAAGTTGCTTTAGGGAAATAATTAGCAACATCACGTGCGTTGATAAGAATTTTTCCAGTACCACGAGATACATAAATTCGTGCTACGGCAGACTTACGTCGACCAATAGTGTGAAGATCATAAGATTTAGCTTTGCTCATATGATATTTCCTTTAATTACGCTTGAATTGTTAAAACTTCAGGTTTCTGAGCTTCATGTGTATGAGTTGGCCCAACGAAAACCTTAAGTTTTGTGAATTGCGAACGACCTAGAGTGTTTTTACCAAGCATACCGCGAACTGCTTCTTCAACGATCGCAGTTGGATTCTTAGTAAGCTGCTCTTTAGCTGTACGCTTTTTAATCCCACCGATATGATTTGTATGCCAGTGATATTCCTTAGCATCCCATTTCTTACCAGTGAATTTTACTTTCTCTGCATTTACAACAATAACAAAATCGCCAGCATCATTGTGAGTAGTGAAAGTAGGCTTGTGTTTACCACGAAGAATTCTTGCAATCTCAGATGCCATGCGACCCACAACCATATCTGTTGCGTCTACAACGAACCACTTTTTGTTAGCCATTTCGGCTTTAGTGATTGTGTACGAACTTTGCTTGATCATAATCAACCTTCCATTAATAAAATAAAATTTGAACCCTTATAGGAACTATGCGGCCATACGTCAAGAGAACAGTGTTATCACCTTCTAAGTTGTGATCACAAAATTCGTCGGGCGACTTTTAAAATGCGGGGGATTAAAAGAAGCCAATTGACACATGGAAGCGTCCAGGGTCCTCTAACCTACCATTAACATCTTTCTTTCTCAAGAGTTTTATCCCGTAGTCAAAGTCAAGAGTTCCGACCGGAGTTAAAATCTTAAAGGTTACACCAACTGAGTCCCTGAGATCCCCAATGTTAATACGATCAACAAACACGCGGCCAGCATCATAAAAGACGCCGGTCATAAACTTATCATTAATAAAGTAGCGGGGCTCTAGCTTAAAATTAGTAACATACGCTCGCTCTTGCACCCGAATTTTAGAAATATCCTTATTGCCTTTAACGACGTTGGCCTCCTCATCGGTAAAACCTCGGATAATATCCATCCCTGAAAGTCGAAAAACCTTAATATTAGGAATATAGCCCTTCGTTTTTTTAACCCCATCATCAATAATGGAGTTACCTTCAGAATCTTCCAAACGTTCACGTGCCAAGTTTTCTTGAACACCACCCACCATAGAAAGAGCAACTGTTCCGTTTTTAAAAGGAATATAAAACCTATTTCTAGAAATAAGCTTGTAATAATTGATAGTTAGGTCTGGATTGTCCTGGGATAGGAAATACGGATTAGCAAACTCGGTTGATAAGTTAAACATGGCACCTTTAACTGGTAAAACTCGGCTATTTCTCAAGTCCCACGAGACTCCAGGTGTAAACGCTCCGATCTTAAACTGCCCATTATCACGGGCCTGAGTAGCATCAAACTGGGTGATTGTTTCATACTGATACCTAAGAGATGTAGAAAGAGTCCTGCTGATATATTTGGTCAAAGTATGGTTCCATCTCAAAATATCTGCATCAAAAGCAAAAAATCTTTTTCGAATAAGTGAGAGACCTGAGCCATAATCCATCTCAGACTCAAAAACATTTTCTTGGGCATAGTTGATGGAAGCGTTGTATTCCAATAGTGCTTTATGCTCTTTTCTGCGACGAGCGTCAAAAGTCTGATAATTAAGACGTTGGTTAACCTGGCCCTTTAAAATCAAAGAGCGATTCATACCACCAATATTTAAGTATGAAACTGTTCCAGAAAGTTTAAGTCCTAAATCCGTTCTATAACCCGGGGCCAGTTCCAGCAAACCAAATTCTCGTTCTGTCAGTTTAATGATCAGATCAGTAGAAGCGTTATGAGATGTATGACGAAGGGGCTGTACACTGACCGTATTAAATAAACCTGTAGCAGAAAGGTTTGATTCAATTTCTTTTGTTTTAGAAGGAGTAATAAACTCCCCCTCTTTAAGAGTTATTTTTCGTAGAAGGGCCTTTTTTCGAGTTTTATTGTTTCCCATGAAGATGACTCGATTAAGTTTAACCTCTGGACCGGCCACAATATTAAATTGAATATATACATCACTGCCCGATTTGGAATAACGAACTAAGGAATCTTCATTTGCATTTGTTACCTCTGCAAAATAATAACCACTTTCTTGTAAAGCGTTTGTTACAACTTTTAAATCTTCACTCAGAGCAATTGGGTTAAAGGCTTGGTCTTCTTTATTTTCGATCATTGCAAGAATTTTGTCAGTAAATCCCTCTGGCAACCCCGTGAACTCAATGGAGCGAACCATGGCACGCTGTCCCTCACTAATGTTATATTCTACTTTGGCCTTGTTCCTTCCTTCATCAAAAGATGTTAGTGGACCTTTTATGCGGACTTGGACAAATCCGTTTTTAATATATTTTGATTTAAGAAAATCAGCAAAATAATTTAAAAAATCTTCATCGTAATAATTGATTGAGGCTAACTCAAAAGCCTCCTTTTGAAACATTCGTTTTATTTTATTGGCATGAAAATAAAGACTCCCAGTGAAAGCAACACTCGTAATTCTTGTTTTAACATTTTCAATCAATTCAATTCGATAAAGATGAATTTCCTCACCGAATTTGTTCTTAAACTTAGATGGAGTTATTTTTACCTCAACGTTTAAAAGTGCCAACTTTTTATAGTGGTCTTTAATAGCTTGCCGAATGGTCCCTTCTGGCAGTAATCGTTTATATTTATGAAACAGATCAATCACAAGTGTATGGATGATGTCTTCTCTTTCTCTTTTTATGTTTTTAAAATCAAATGCAAACAAGGTGTCATTCGTTACATTAATACTCAGTGTGACTCTATAACCCTTTACGACAGGTTTAAAATCCAAGTTCATAAGATAATATCCATAGGAGAATAACTCTTTTTGGGCATCATCCAACAAAATTTTAAATTTATTTTGATCAAAAGGTTTATTATAAAGAGTTAAAAATTTTTTTCTCAAATGTTCTTTTACAAACTTGGAATTACTATTGGTTCTGATTGTTTTAAAAATTGTTGGCTTACCTAAAGTGATAACGACATTAATGACCTTCTGACCATCTCTATCCAACACTTCAAGCTGATGAGAGTTTTCTGGGAATCCTAGATTTTCTAATCGTTTCTGAAGGTGACTTATGGAATCGTCAATTTTCTGTTGTTCAAAAAACTCGCCTTCTCGTACTGAAATGAGTTGTGAAGGATCTATTTCTAAATTCTTATCGGTAAAACCAACATTTACTTCTAACACAACCGGCTTAAGAGTAAATTTCACATAAAGATTATTTACTCCGTTTTCTTCCACTAGTTTATAAGAAAATGTTTCATAACCACCATCAGAAGCGAGGACTTTTAATGTGCTTTTTAAGTGAAGTAAGCTGCGGTACTCACCAGACAAGTTTAAAAATCTCGCTTCACGCTGTGGACAACTTTCTGATCCGGCACAATCAGCAACAACGGATTTTAGCACTAGGTCTTCAGCTGCACCTATTGTAGAAAATAATGATAGAAAAAAAAGGATGATCATCTTCATTTGAAGGTCCACCTAAATTTCACATCACCACCAATGGAATTATCAATGATATCTTCTTCTCCATCTACATTGGTTCTTATTTCGTAAATACCCTCAAGTTGCACTTTTTTACTTACGCTATAATTTAGATTCATACTCTGCCGTTGGCCAATTGT
>CAMCZE010000225.1 GCA_945885655.1 Bacteriovorax stolpii
TTTCACCTTGATCAGGTGCTTCTTGCACATAATCTAAGAGTTCAATGTAACTTGCTGGTCGAGCGAAAACGCTGAAGGGTAAAAGAATCAGCGGAAATAAAAAGAATTTGATCATTAAAAAATTAAAACAGTGAGAGCAATCTTTGGCCAGAAATAAAAAGGGACATCACGCATCCGGCGTTAGTCCCTTTTTGCACAGGGGGGGTATTTCCACAATTAGACAGAGTGACAGTTGAGGGGGTATGTCATCTCGTGCCCTTTTGGAGACGTAATTGAAAGGTAATCTTCAACATCCGAAAACTCATTTGTGTTGTGGATGTTAATACGGTGTTTGTAACCGTTAATATAAAGAGTCTTCGTAAATCCCGTAAATCTTTTTTGAGTTCTCACTCCATGTGATGAAGTTGAAGAGATCGCACGATAAGCACCTGTCTCGTCTTGTTTTTGAAAGGAAACGTGGTTGTCAAAAATCGTAAAACTTTTTTCTTCAAAAGTTGTCTTACACTCAATGGCCGAGGTGGCCGCAAAAGAGTTATAAGAGTGAATCATAAGTACTAATCCTAAAAAGCCTAAAATCGAAGTGAAAGATTGTGTGTTCGTTTTCATGTTATTTCCCCTGTGTTTGTTTTAGAACACCGCGATCCGTACGTCGTTCCTTGGAACTAGTATTACAAGCCTGATGCCAAATTAGGCTTTCTTATTACAATGGGTTGTGTGCTTTGGAGAGGGTAGTTATTATACATGTGACTATCGTTTAGACGAATAATGGGATCTTAAGAGGAAAGTGTCTAAGATTTTGACAGGTATTAACGGGAAGAGGATCACATTAATTGATACTGAAAAATCAAAAAACTTGTAAATGACATTGTCATTACTCCTTTCAAGGATTGGAAAGATTTTGAATAGCTTTTCTATAGCCTAAGAATAAGATAAGCTGAGAAATATTATGATCCCACTAAACTATAACCAACTCTATTATTTCCATAAAATCGCAGAACTTGGCTCCATGGTCATGGCCTCTAAAAAGTTACTCATAAGTTCACCAGCACTTAGCATGCAGCTAAAAGAACTTGAGGAACATTTAGGTATTGCTTTATTTGCCAGAGTTGGGAATAAACTTATTCTTACTGAGGCCGGCTCAATCGTGAATGAATATGCCCGGGATATTTTTAAGCTTGGCTTTGAACTTAGGGATACTTTGGCCGATAGAGGTAAAGAGCGTTTAAAAATTGAAATCGGTTGCCAAGATTCAATTCCTAAAAAAATCGCTGATGAACTGGTAGCATTCCTTATAGAATCAAAAAACTGCAAAGTAATTTTAAGAGAAGGGAATTGGCAACAGCTCTTAGAAAAACAGATGAACTTTGAGCTTGATTTAATACTTACGAACTCGGTGCCTGCAGTTAATAATTCCCAAATTTACGAAACAAAATTGTTATGCCGTGAAAAACTCATTATGGTAGGACATCCTAAATTTAAAAAGAAAACGTTAAAAGATGTTCCTATCATCTTGCCAACATTTGACTCCAGTTCTCGCCAAAAGCTGGACCATTATTTTAGAGAAAATAATATCGTTCCTGATGTTGTTGCAGAGGTCGAAGATAAGGCCACTGAGATTGATCTTGCCTTAAAAGGTTTTGGTGTTATTTCAACGATGAAACCTACTGTTGCTCACTTGTTAGATCAAAAACTTCTTGTTGAATTCTGTGCGCTTCCAGAAGTTGAAGAGGAAGTATGGATGATCTTAGGAAAACGAAAAATCCTAAATTCTCTAGCACTATTTGCTATGAAAAACTTTAAATATTCCAGATAAGTTTTACTTAACTCTCTCATCATAATTTCTGAATGTCTGTTCTTTCTTGGCTTTGTTAGGATTTAACTAAGGCAAAAAAGGAGATCGTATGAATGTTCAAGTTCATTATCAAGATGTAGATCATAGTCCATGGGTTGATCAATTCATCACCCGGAGAATATCTAAGTTAGATCGTTACCTCACTCAATCCTCAACGATTCAAGTTAATGTGAAATACGTAAATAAGAGTTATGTCACAACACTTGCTATTCATAATCCTTATCACGATTATGCGTTTAGTTCTGAGGGATTAAACTTATTTGAGTCCTTTTCAACCGCAATTGATAAGGCATCCAGATCACTAGGAGAACAAAAAAGAAAGATTAAAGATCGTATTCACAAAAGATTTTTTTCTTTGAAGAAAGCAGAGGCTGCTAATTCTTTGGACTAAAATCTTCAATGATCTTTTTGGTCACAGCAATTTGTTTGGCAAAACCAAGCTTTAATTGCTTTTTGTTGGCCATGTTTGGATTTATGGCCGTCATGCTGTAATTGATAATGACGGTTTTATTTTCTTTCAGTGGAATATGTACGAGGGCCGAAATTCCTGAATCAAAGTAGTTTGTGGCCTTCGTCATTTCCCGAAAGATGGTAGATGAGCCACTTTGTGAGATGATATCAAGTTTTTTAACAGCGGTAACGGCGTTAACCACTCGAGAACTTGGTAAATTACTTAAATCATCAGAGTCATAAGACGCATGCATGATATAAGTAAGTTTGCTCCCGCTTGAAACTTTAAATGAGCCATCTTCAAGCTTTTTAATTTCCTGATCTCCCAATAAGCTATCGAGGTATTCTTCACTTGTAATCTGTTCGCTATCGAAAAACCCAATAGGCTTTTCTACAACATAAATTGATTTCGTAATAAAGATTTTTTTTGTAGTCTTTTGAAGCATACCAATGGAATCTAAATCCACTAATTCAGGAAATTTATCTGCAACTTTTCCAGGAGATAAGAGCCTTGTGGAATAATGAATGTCACCATTTATAAGTTCCAGTGGTAAAAAATCAAAGTTTAATTTTTTCTGTTCAATGACCTCTCCCCTAGCAGGAAGTACCATTGTGAGGGCCATTAAAGATGATACAAAAACGGTTCTAAGCATATAGATCTGATCGGTTACTTAACGTTGAAACATGAACTAAAAAAGCCTATTCTACTTTGTACAAGAGGTTATTCATGATCAAAGCTATTTGTAGAATGGGAAATCCGATTCTTAGGAAAACTGCCCAGCCTGTAACTAAAGACTATTTAAAGACCGAAGATTTTAGTCAACTTCTCGTAGATCTTAAAGATTCTATGAATCATCATGGTGGAATAGGTATCGCAGCTCCTCAGATAGGTGTTTCAAAACAAATCGCAATCATTGAGCTCATGGGTTTTAATCGTTATGGCCAAGAAGTAAATCTCCCTCTCACGGCTTTTATTAATCCAAAAATTGAATACATTGATTTAACTGTACAAGGATTTTGGGAAGGTTGTTTGTCCGTTCCGGGACTTCGAGGGTTTGTTGAGCGCGCTCAAAAAGTCAAAGTGACATATTGGGATTTAAATGGAAACGAACAATCGTTAGAGGCAGAAGGATTTTTAGCGACTGTTCTTCAGCATGAATTAGATCATTTATTCGGAGTTTTGTATGTTGATCGTATTAAAGATCTAACCTTACTTTCATATCAAGAAGAATATAATGAATTTGTTATTCAAAAAGCGAGTTTAGATTGAATCGTAAGAATGCTTTAAAACAAATTGTTATCCTGGCCATGCCTATCGGCTTTGGTCACCTTGGAGTCATGCTGGCCGGAACAGGTGACATGATTGTAGCGGGAGAATATTCTCGTACATGTTTGGCAGCGATAGGGCTGGCAATTTCTATCGGAAATCCGATCATGATTTCTTTGTTGGGAATGCAAATGGCGATCTCACCTCTTTTAGCACAAAAGCGGGGAGCTGGGGAATCCATTGATCATTATTTTTGGACCATCATTTTATATAGTCTTATTGTGGGTACAGTATCGATGGCCTTGACATGGTTAAGTTTATCCATCATACCTTGGTTTAATTATGGTGATACCATGAATGGTTTGATTCATGAATATTTAGTCATAACGAGTTTTTCAACTTTTGGTTTATGTCTTTATCAAGGCCTTAAAGAATATCTTCAAGCGCAAGAGAAAGCCTTTGCGGCAAATGCCTTGGCCATCGTTTCAGCTTCACTGAATTTCGGATTTAATTATGCTTTTGTCTTTGGGAAATGGGGCATGCCTAAATTATATGAGGCAGGTCTTGCATGGGCAACCCTTGGTGGTAGGTGTTTTTTGGGTATAGGGTTATTTATGATTTGTTGTAAATCATGGAGGACCCACTTTAAAATTGAATGGAAATTCATGAGAGAGGTCACAAAATTGGGAATACCCATAACAGGATCATTGTTTTTTGAAATAATGGCCTTCTGTTCGGTGACCCTTTTTGTTGGAAAATTTGCAGAAATTCAAACAGCTGCAAATAATCTGGTGTTAAATATTGGATCGTTGGCATTCATGATTCCATTATCAATTTCGGCCGCTGCCAGCGTAAAAGTGGGACATGCGTATGGAGAAAAAAACTTAGAAAATATAAAGATCTTCAGTCAGATGAGCTTATTTGCATCTTTTTGTTGCACAGTTTTAATGGGACTATGTTTTTATTTCTTTCCAACATTCCTCATTTCACTTTATACCTCTGATGAAGAAGTTCTGCAGTGGGGAGTCAGATTATTATTTTGGGTGGCCTGTTTTCAAATCTTTGATGGGGCGCAAGTGACGATCTCTGGCATTTTACGAGGCTTAGGTGTAACAAGAGCATCATCATTAGCGATCTTTATTGGCTACTGGATGATTGGTATACCCCTTGGATACTACCTAGGTTTTTATACGAATCTTGAGTCTCAGGGATTTTGGATTGGCCTAGCACTTTCTTTGGCCCTGGTTGCGATGATGTTATCATCGGTTTTAATCTTAAAATTAAAAAGTATAAAAGGGAAAGGCTTCTAGTGGAGAATTTTTTTGATGATATCGATCAAAAAGGATGGAGTGTTATTCCCAATTTTTTAAATCAAAAAAAAATGATCGAGATCAACACTTTTTTTGACGAACACTTGTCTGAATTTAAGGCCGCGAAGGTTGGTGGTAATAATGATCAGCAAAGAATTGAGGCAATACGTGGTGATTATACTTTTTGGTTAGATTCTTTATCTCCTCC
>CAMCZE010000226.1 GCA_945885655.1 Bacteriovorax stolpii
TGAGTCTCTCTCACGCCGTGGCCCCTCTTTCCGTAGCAGATATTCATCATCATCTAGGTGATCAAAGCTGTGATGTCTCTACTGTTTTCAGGGCCATGGTGCAGTTTAAAGAAAAAGGTATCGTTAAAGAGGTTAACCTGGGTGAAGATTTTTTTCGTTATGAGCTTATTAACAACGATCATCACCATCACCATATTCGTTGCCGTCAGTGCGGAGACATTAAACTTATAGACCAATGTGATCTGTCTTTGATTGAAAAAATGATTTCTAAGTTGGGTTATAAAAATCTTGATCACCATCTTGAATTTACAGGACTATGTTCAAAGTGTGGCCAATGAAAATAGTATCTCTTTTTATTTTTTTGGCCAGCTGCTCAAGTATGAATTTAAATTCAAAACTTATTAGACTTGATAAGTTAAAAAATGAATCACTCGACTTAAACCGCATTATAGTGGCCCTTTTAATCACTGAAAACTGCTCACTTTGTCAGTCTCAGTTGGCCATTTTACAAAAGTGTGTTGTTAAGGATCGGGTGGCCATTTTTATTGAAGGTGATGATGAAGAAAAACTCAGACGCGTGATCAAAAAGAAAAAGATCAATTTCCCTTCTTATAAGTTGAACCCTGCAACAAAAAAGATTTTTTCTTTTGATGAGACGACTCCCACTTTGTCGGTTAAATCAGGTGGTGTATTTAAAACCCATAAAGGCGTTCTAAGTTGTGAGGAAACGATTAAACTTATTAAATCTCGGCCTTAAGCCCAGCATATAACACTCTTCCTTGAAGGGGTCCCCAAATATGACGGTTATCTAAGTGAGTATGTTCTCCGTGTGTGCGCCACGAGAGTGGAGATTCTTTTGCTTTGGTTTGTGTGTAATCTAAAAGATTATTCACTCCCAAAACCCCATCAAGATTTTTTGTAAAATGATGTGCCAAAAATAGATCTAAAGTCAAATAAGTTGGAGCATACTGTCCCTTCCGATTTGAAGGTATACCATTTGTCATGACATTGAAGTTATCTTTGTAGTCATACTTTTCAAGATCTCTCGGACCGATCACATTTATAAATCCTACAAGCTCATTTCTTCCAAAATGATAATCTGAAATTAACCGTGCCCGAGTTTCTTGGGCAGCGATAGGAAGTTTTCTTTTATATTCATCTGGAAGGATGAACCAATCAAAACTTGCCTCAAGATTCCATCTTGAATTCATTCGTTCCACATGGATAAAGTTTAATGTTCCAATATCCATTGTTTTGGCAGCATTCCTAAAAATAAGCGGTTCATATTCTTCCGCCGCAAAGGCCATATTCTCTAGACGTGTTAAAACAGCTGAAAAAGCAGAACTGCGCAAGTTGGTTTCCCGATTAATGGTGTAACTAAAGGTCTGCGCCTTCTCGAGTTCAGTAATATTAAGCTCAAACCCCTCTTCGTTAGCTCCATGTTGAGATTCAAAAAGAGTTAGAGGTGCTCGGTATCCTACGCCATAAGAGAACCTAGATGTCAGAGTATCTGAGTGGGCCCTTTTATAATGAATACGTGGCGCAAAAGCTGTTTTTTCTAAACTGTGATTCGTTATTCTTTTATCATCCCAATTCACTTTCATGCGATCCGCTCGAAAAACAATATTAATTTCATCTCTACCCGAAATCGTCCACTCATCCTGGATATACATGCCAAGAGTGTCAAATTTAAAACTGTCCCTTTTAAAATCATTCATACGGAAAAGAACATCTGAATTGGAAGTCATCTCCTCGTTACGATGATCAACTCCGAAAGTTAAAAAGTGGTTTTCACCTGCCACCTTATTTACTTTCAAGTCAAAAAATCGGAACATATCGCGATTATCATAATCATAACCATGAAAATAGGTCGAAAGTTGTTCTTGTTTAGCTAAGGCAAAGGCCCCCTTAACATTGAGATCATCAGATAAATGATAAGTCAGAGATCCACCACCATCCAAACGTTTAAGCCTTATCCAATCTGAAATCTTGTTTGATTCCCCATTAAATTTTTTACGAACGTCCCCATTTGTGAAATCGGTTTCTTCAGCATGATCTAGTGGAGCATTTTTAGCTTTGAAGTTCTGAGTCGTTCCACCAATAAGTTCAAGTTCTTGATAACCAACCCGTCCTGAAACTTTAAGTTTATCCCCTAAACGGTTATCTTTTTTTATCATCCAAGATTTTTGAAGCTGCCTTGAGGATTCGGCAACATGATTATTATCTTCATCAAAATAACTCATCTGATTAGTTTGTGCTGAAATGAGTGTGCCCCCTTGAGAGTTCCCATAACTTCCAACAAACTGCTGATTAAAAAATTCATGAGCACCACCTCGTACCTGATAAGAAAAATAATTTTTATCAGTCGGTGCTGTCACTAAATTAACCACTCCACCTATAGCTTCTGGAGCTGTTAAAGAGGCTCCCGCTCCTCGCATGATTTCAATACGTCCCAGACCAGACATAGGTACTGCTTCCATTCCATAAAAAGAAGACACTGAAGAGAAGGCCGGAATTCCATCGATCATCACAGTGGTATTTTCTCCACGCAGACCATTTAAAGTCAGACGTAAAGACCCACAGTTAGCACAAGTCATAACCGACTGAACACCCGGCTCCAAATCCACCGCACGGGCCAGGCTGGTAGCATTTTTATGCTGGATTCGAGTGTTGGTGATAACTTCTTTTTTCACTACAGACTGTTTATTAATCCGAGATAAAGGTAAAGAGTCGTCAAGATTTTCATGGATATTGATTTCGGCCAATTCTTCATGGGCAAAGAGAGGAAAACTTATGAATAATATAATCAAGATTTTTTTCATAACTGCAAGTTAATTGCAGTTAAGTATTTTGTCAAGAATCTCAGACAACGCACATGGACGATGAGGAACAAAATGGCCTAAAAGTTCATCAGATGAACCGGCACTTTCACCACGGCCTTAAGGCCCACATAGGGAAGATCTTTTTGTAATCGGCACATATGGGCGTCTCTTGGGTAAAAAATGGCATATTCTCCAGCGATCACTTTAATTTCGTTAAAATCTTCAGGTGTTTTATAAAACATGATATCTCGAGGCCGACTGTACTCTTCCTTCACTTCTAATTTATCCACATGCTGTAGGCCAAAAATCTCCTGCCCTTCTATAATAAATTGAATGTCCACAAAGTCCTTATGGGACTCAAAAACAGTGAATTCTATTGGGGCCGCTTCAAAACTTTGAGTCATGACAAAACACTCATCAGTTAAAAAAACTTTTTGAACCCCTTGGGCCTTAACCTCATCTATTTTTTGAGTACAGTTTTTTAAAAAATCAATAATCTTTTGGGCCGTACTTGGATCTTTTACATAAGTGTAAATTTGTTCTAAATCATCATTTAAGACGGTCATGAGATACCCACATTTTTTTTGTCAATTATAAGATTTTTTAAGAACAATGTTTTAAGAGGTTTAATCCATTCAAAAGACATTAAGACCTCCTTTTCTGTTTTATTTACATTACTCATTTTTAGCATATGCTGAGTTAAAAAAGAGGTCAACCTTGCCTAACGAACATTCAATTCAAAAGATTCCAAGGAGAAGCATATGCCCAAAATAGAATTAGAGCGAATGACTGAAACGGTGGAAGTTTTTCTTGAAGGAGAAAAAATTGCAGAAACAACAAATGCGATTCGTCTTTTAGAACCTGGACAGGCCCCAGAGATTTATATTCCTAAAAATGATCTGATGAATATTGATCTGGTTAAATGTGATGATTACGACTCTCCTAAAAAGGGACACGCTGAACTTTATACCATCAAACATGCAGGTCATCGTCTAGACAATGCAGCTTGGTCATATGATCGCCCGATCACTCATCTTAAAGAGCTTATGGGTCGGGTAGCCTTTTATCCGGAGAGAGTTCAAGAAATACGAGTAAGAAACCTTCAATAGGCCCCAAAGTCATATAGAAGAACCGCTCCATAGTGGGTACTTATTTGCTCTAGAATAAAACCTGATCGCCATAATCTTCTTTGTTTTTACCTATGGTTAAATATCTTAAGAAAATTTAAATAAGATCGATAAGTACGTTATGAATCAATCTTCCATTGCTCCTGCTCAGTCGACCTATGACGTATTGGTTTCTGAGCGTAAAAAATTATTTTCAAGAATGAATTTCACTCTTATGGCCCTTCTTATAGGTCACGCAATAATCTATTTTTCTATTGCTATATATTCAATGGTCGTAATTCTACTTTTGAGTGGTCTTATTTGTATTCCCCTCACTCTTTATCTTGAAAAAAAATCATTTCCTCTATCAGCTAGATATCTTTTTATTTGGACATGCTGTTTTATTTTATATGGAACAAGTATGTTACTGCAATTTGCGATTCCTGATGAATCATATTATATTACCACTGTCGTCATGATATTTCTTATCTTTGATCCATCGGAAAAAAAACATATTTTTATCAATTTAGCTTTTCCAATTACTGCATGGATCCTCAAGATACTTGGATATCAACTTATTTCTGAAAAATATCTTCTTAATCCCCATAACTATGAATATTTTGAGAGAGTTAATTTTATAGGATCTCTTATTGGTGCTGTTTTAGGAACCAACTTTTTTGTTTCTTCAATTCTTAAATTAAAAGAAATTGGTATTAAAGAAGAGGAAGATAAACGAGTCAAATTAGAGGAGGCCTATGTTGAGATTGAAAATGGACGGGCCTCACTTATTAGTTCCTCAAAGCTATCCTCCTTAGGAGAAATGGCAAGTGGTATCGCTCACGAGATCAATAATCCGTTATCAATTATTTCGGCCACGACTTCATTTGCGAGAAAAAAAATGGACAAAAATCAACTTGATCATGAAACGATCATTGATTGTTTTAATGATATTGACTCTACTGTTGATAGAATCACTAAGATCATTAACGGCCTTAGGGTGGTATCGAGAAATGGCACTGATGAACGCGAACCCACCCCTTTACAAGAGATACTAGATGATGTTTTAGTTTTATGTTCTGAAAAGTTTAAAAACAATAGTATTGAATTAACGATCATTGATCCCGATGAAATTTCAAAAAGTAATATCTTGTGTTCTC
>CAMCZE010000227.1 GCA_945885655.1 Bacteriovorax stolpii
AGATTAGTGAAAATCCCTTCCGCTTGAAAATTATAATTCAGGCCATCTAGTGTTGAGAGATGTGGATCACCCACGACTCGGCCTGGATTCGAAGCTCCGGCCAGTACAGCATCAATGTCGCCCCACATATCCCCTAGGCATGAGCTCCCACCAAATGTCGTTGAGTTAACATCATTTATTTCACCTACACTCGAAATAAATCTTGCTGCGGCAGCATTTGCACCTGGAGCGGCGGGATAACAAGAAATAAATCCAGCTGAAATTTGATTTACCAAGTTGGCCTCTGTTCGGCTTCCATCACGAGGTATCCTTGACAGTGCTCTAAGTTGGGTTGCAAGTGTTAGTGCACAACCTCCAACAGGGGAAACACTGCCCACCTGTCTTCCGATCATCTCTCTGGCACAATCTGCAGCGGTCTCAGGAGTTGGCTGCGAATAGCAATTTATTGATAGAAAGAGAAAAAGGAAGAAAGAAAATCGTTTCATTATTTGGTCCCGACTTGAGGTGTGAGGGCTAATTACCAGTTAATTTTGTAAATTTAAATATAATTTCAGTATTTATGGGTTGCGTAGAATTTTAACTTAGACTTCTAAGTTGTTAAAATAGCTGGCTCTGCCTGGAGTAATATCTAAAGATGATTAAATAAGTTAAAGCTGCAAGACACCTGGACCGATATGGTCAGGTATGAAGTCGACTGTTTTACTTGTCCTATTCTTTCTTATGTCCTGCTCGCATAGACCAGCGGGGAGTCCTGATCGTGAAGTTGCTGCCGTTACTGAACTAAGTCTTAATTATGGTGATATCGACCACAAAAAAAGTAGCGTTAAACTTTTTCCTCCTGAACTTGAAGGTGGGTATTACAAATATTATTTTTATGTGGAATTAAAAGATCAACAGAACAAGTTTGTGGACTGTGATCCTGGAGAAATCGTTCTAAAAAATGATAAAGGTGCCCTCGTTAACTTTGAATTAGAACGTTTATTTACAGGACGTTATTATGTGATTGTTGAAGCTCCTAAACAGATTGTGCCAAAAAATATACATTTTTCTGTACGTGATAAACCAATCCAAGAAAAGTTTCGTCTTGTTTTGCAAGGGCCACCTGTGTTGGAGAAATCAGGCATTAGAATGTTGGTCAAAGAAAATCATCAAGTGACAATGCAGCTGATCCTTAAAGATGCTAACGGCAGGCCAGCTACTTTGGGAGCTGGACCGGAAGTTATTCTGGAAGGGGATGGTTTTCTGGGGGATGTTGTTCAAATGAAGGACGGAATCTGGGAATTTACTATCAACTATTCGGAGCAGAACCATATTATGTATATTTCCGTGCGGGCCCAAGGGGTGTACTTCCATAACCTTTATCGATTTCAACACGTTGAGAAATAAACCATGAGGATACAAACTAGATTTTTTGCTTCCCCTTCGGGTAAGATAACCCCATTCTTTTCAAGGAAGCTAGTATGCGCGTCAATATCTCTGAAACCAAGGCCAGTGCAGTGAATTCAAAACCAAATGCTTTGTACGATAAAAAAATCGAACTCATTCGTAAGAACAATCTTTCTAAGGCTGATTTAAAGTGGCTTTTAAAGAACATTTTTATTTCTCGTAAAACCGATGATGCTGAAATTCTGATGAAAAAACAGAACAAAGCATTCTTCCAGATTTCTGGAGCGGGCCACGAAGGAATTCTTTCGGCAGTAGCAAAAGTTCTAAAACCAAAACACGATTATTTTATTCCATACTATCGGGACCGAGCTCTTTGTTTAGGTCTGGGTGTGACTCCATTTGAAATGCTTTGTCAGGCAAATGGTAACATTGGTGATACAGCTTCTCACGGTCGTCAGATGCCGGCACACTGGGGAAATGTAAAACTTAACATCGTTTCTAAATCATCATGTACAGGGACTCAGTTTTTACAAGCGTGTGGTATAGCAGAAGCAGGTCTTCATTTAAGAAAAATGAAACTTAAAGATTCTCCTGTCTATCATGAACACGAAATAACTTATGTATCATGTGGTGATGGTACAACTTCACAGGGTGAGTTTTGGGAAGGATTAACAACTGCATGTGTGAATAAACTTCCAGTGTTATTTATGGTGGAGGATAATGGTTATGCCATTTCTGTTCCTGTTTCTGTGCAAACGCCTGGGGCGTCGATTTCAATTGCATTAGCAAATTTTCCCGGTCTAAAGATTTTCAATTGTGATGGAAGTTGCCCAATTGAATCATTGGATACGATGATTCAAGTTGAAGCGTTCATGCGTAAAGGTCTAGGACCAGTTTTAGTTCATGCAACAGTGACTCGTCCTTATTCACACTCTCTTTCAGATGATCACTCATTTTATAGAACAAAAGAAGATTTAGCGGATGAATCAACCCGTGATGTGTTTAATTCATTTCCTAAGTTTTTAATTGATACAGGTTTAATGACTTCAGAAGAAATCAAGACGACTCTTGACGAATCTGCAAAAGAAGTCAGGGAATCGATGACTCGTTCTATGGAAGTAGCTTGGCCTGCAAAAAGCACATATATGGATCATCTTTATTCTCCTGATGTTGATCCAACTTCTTCAGAGTTTGAAACGTCTGCTAAGTTCTCAGGTAAAGAAGATATTCCTTTGGCCACTGCCATTAATATGACTTTAAAATCAGAAATTAAAAAAAATCCATTAATGATGGTATTTGGAGAGGACGTTGCTGATTTCACGGAAGTGGAGAAATATGAAAATCCAGATCTTAAAGGTAAGGGAGGAGTATTTAAAGTTACTCACGGAGTACAGAAGGCTGCAAAAAGTGGTCAAGTGTTTAACTCCCCATTAGCTGAGGCCAATATCATTGGACGTGCCATCGGCATGGCCATGAGAGGACTCAAGCCTGTTGTTGAAATTCAGTTTTTTGATTATATCTGGACTGCATACATGCAACTTAAAAACGAGATGGCGACAACCCGCTACCGCTCGGGTGGAGATTTTAAATGCCCTATGGTTGTAAGAGTTCCAATTGGTGGTTACCTTCGCGGGGGGGCCATGTATCACTCTCAATCTGGAGAGTCTCTTTTTACTCATAATCCAGGTATCCGTGTTGTTTATCCGTCAAACGCTTTAGATGCTATTGGTTTACTTCGAACGGCCATCAGAAGTGATGACCCTGTTTTGTTTCTAGAACACAAACATCTTTATTACCAAGGCTACAACCGTTCAGCTGATCCAGGTGAAGAATATATGATTCCATTTGGTAAAGCTCGTGTTGTGAGAGAAGGAAAAGATGCAACCATCGTTTGTTGGGGAGCTCTTGTGCAAAAGTCTGTGGAGGCCGCAAAAGAACTTGAAAAAGAGGGTTACACAATAGAAGTTTTAGATGCTCGAACAATCGCACCTTTTGACTTTGATGCAGTAAAAAAATCTCTTTCAAAAACTCATCGTCTTCTTATTTGTCACGAAGAACACAAAACATCTGGTTATGCCGGAGAGATTGCTGCTCTTGTAAATGAGCAGTGTTTTGAATCATTAGATGCTCCGATTCTTCGTGTTGCTTCTCAAGATGTTCATGTGGCCTACTGTCCTGACTTGGAAGAAGTGATTCTTCCTCAGACAAGTGATGTGATCACTTGTCTGAGAAAACTTTTAATTTATTAAATTCAAAAAGATGAACGATCTCATGAGGTCGTTTTGACGGACTAGCTCGACTTATATGCACCAATAAAACCTCGTTCTCAATGAACGAGGTTTTATTTTGCCTCAGAATTTGATGCCTTTAAATAGCTTTTTCCCTTTGGCCTTAAGATCATCTACAGCTTTTTTGTTATCACCATTTTTTAACTTTTCGATTTCTTCTTTGATGCGAACTTCATTTTTTTTATAAAGATCTTCCACCTGATTTAACTGGGTGAGATTGTTTTTATTTCCACCAAGTTTGGCCATAAGCTCTTCTTTTGGTTTATTGATTTTTTCATCCACTAAAGCTTGGAGTTTGCCTTGAGCTTCGGTGATTTTTGCTCCAATCTCACGCTTAAATCCCGTGGAAAGTTCGTCACCTAAATTCGAAGTAATTTTCATATCAAGGTTTGTGAAGCTTCCTGTGGCGGAACCGTTGATGTTAATTACGGGGATCGTATTTAAGATATTATTGAGCATCTCTTTAGCTATCTTATTAGATGTTTCAACAACAAACTGAGGTTTTGAAAGGGACGAAGTCCAATTGATACTGAGATTTTTTTCTAGTAAAATGGCAGTGATGCTAGAAGTACCAATAGCGTTCTTAAAACCAAACTTCATTTTTGTATCATTCACAAAAAGTTTTTCCGGAACTAAAAATGATGCAACCTTGATCGCAGCTGTTTGTTTGGCCACAGCTTTTGTATGATCGATTGTGATCGTGGCCTTCACTCCCATTACTTGGGCCATAGGGAAGTCGCCGTTCATATCAAGCACAAGAGGTTTTCCAATTTGTTTGGGGTTTGTGGTGACGTTGGTAAGTGCTCCCGAAACATTTCCGGCGTAAGAATCTTTAGTCCCGGTAGAGCTAATGGCGGCACGTTTTAACCAAAATAGAGGGTAACCTGCAGTGACTGGAAACTCGTAATTTTTTCCTTCAGATCTTTTTGGAGGAAGGACTACATCTTGTTCATCTTCGGCTTTTTTTTCAGGAATGTATTGTTTTGCTAGTGCTTGATACTTTCTCGCCTTTGCAATGTATTCTGCAAATTCTCCGGCGAAGAGATGCATGGCCATGTCCTTAAAATCAATTTGTGGGATAGAAAAACGATTTTTTAAAGACGCAACATCTTCATTCACTAGCAACTCAAGTTCTTTAGGGTATTGAGCGATGGCATTAACTTCAGCTTGAAGTTGTTTTGATGCTGTCTGAACTTCTTTATATTGCTTCTCAACATCTTTAAGAATATCCGTGAGTTTTTTAACTCCTTGGGCCTGTTCTAGGAAGTTTTTTTCTTTTGTGATTGTTTGAACTTGAGCTTCAACTTCTTTTAGTTTTTTAGTATCTGAAAGTTCTTTTATTTTACTATCCCAGAATGTTTTTTTACCTTCAACCTCAGCTATCATCGCTTTTACGCGAGTT
>CAMCZE010000228.1 GCA_945885655.1 Bacteriovorax stolpii
AAAGCCTATTGCCTGAATTTCCTTGATGGGCTTATCCATAACTGCAAAAGCCCCTAGGTTTAATGCCTCCACCAGGGTCGCCTTATCAAGAAAGGCGCTGATAAAAATAAAAGGGATCTCAGAATCAATTTCAGTTACTCTTCTTAACACATCCATACCACTCATTCCCGGCATCTTCATATCGCACAAAATAAGATCGGGTCGGGATTCTTCGCATTCGCCCATTGCTGTCTCGGCCAAGGTGAAACATTCTATGCGATAGCCATGTGGCCTGATCATGGCCGATAAAATTTCTAAATTTTCTTTGTCGTCATCAATCATATAAATTAGTGGAGGCTTTGCTTTGAGATCAATTATTATTTTCTCTGGTTTGTTTAAAACCTCAGAAGATTTTGCATCAATTTTTTCTTTTGTAGAGTACTCATATTTAAACTCGATCTTTTCTTGCCTGAGGCCAGCACGAGCGGCATCTACTCCTCTTAAAAAAAAAGTCGCTAATTCTTGAGACAATGATGAACTATTTTCGAACTCATGAAAGCTCGTTTCTAGCTTGTGCATATGTTCTCTTAGTTCTTCTAATCCAAGCATCCCGGCAGCACCCTTTAGACTGTGGAAGGCACGAAAAACAGCGGAGTAATTTACACTAAAGTTAGCTTCTTGTTCCATCTGTAGAAGATGATTTTCAGGATCTTGCAAAAGTTCTTCAGCCTCTGTTTTGAATTCAAGAATTTCGTTTTCATCCAATTCCAATCAGGTACTCCTTAGGAAAATACTTCTAATTTTCGCGGCGTCTTTGTTTCTTAGGCAGTTTTAGAAAACAGAATACCTGCCTGTCTTTGATGGGTATTATTTAATTAAGCCCAACGTTCCTTATTATGTTAATCTATTTCAAAATAATTTTGTAAAAAAATTGATTAAAACTTTATGACAAAACTTTATGACAAAACTTGATGTAGAAGGTGCTCTTGGTGAATTTTTTTCGGAATGCGAAGAAATTCTTCAGCGTATAACTTTACTGCTTACGAAATTTGAATCTCAGGAACTCTCAGTTGAAGCGATCGACTCGCTCTACCGTGATGTTCATACCCTGAAAGGGTCTTCCCAGCTTTTTGGTTTTCAACGTATAGGTCTTATTGCCCATGCGATTGAAGCTTCACTTGAGCCAGTCAGAAAAAAAATGACAAACCTTGATCGAGCATTTGTTGATCAGATCTTTATGGGCCTGGATTTAATTGAACGTATTTTAAAAAATCCTAAAAGTGACCTCGAGAATGATCCGGCCTTGCAAGAAGAACTGTTGCAAATACTGCCGAGGTTGATAGCTTTCTCAAACAAGCGTTTTGGTACTGAGTTTGAGTTAACTCACAGTATGGTACCGACAGAAGAAACCAAGAGCAGCAACTTACCAGCACTAAATGATACTACGGAAGTTTTAACTCAAATAAAAGCTTCAAAAGATAAGGTTATGTCTGAACCAATAAATCAAACGACGAATGAACCTCAAGATTCACCAGTCAAAAGCAAACAAGAAAAATCAGCTAATGGTGATGAGCAGCAGCTTGAATCATCAACAATCCGGGTTCAGGTTGGTCTGCTAGATAGATTAATGAACCTCGTCGGTGAGATGGTTCTTGCTAGAAATCAGGTACTGCAATTTGCAAGAACCAGTGAGAACAATGAATTTTTGAACCTGACTCAACGTTTAGATCTGGTTACAACAGAACTGCAAGACAGCGTAATGCGAACCAGGATGCAACCTATCGGCTCAGTCTTTACAAAATTTCAGCGTGTTGTTAGGGACTTGGGCCAGAGTCTCGGTAAAAGTATTGAACTCGTTATTGAGGGTGCTGATACGGAGTTAGATAAATCTCTTTTGGAAGCAATTAAAGATCCTTTAACCCATATTGTTCGTAACTCTTGTGATCATGGTATTGAAGGTCCGGAGGAAAGAAAAAAAAAGGGAAAAGATCCAGCAGGGATCTTGTCATTAAAGGCCTATCACGATGGGGGACATGTCATAATCGAAATTCGTGATAATGGACGTGGCCTTGATCCAAAAAAAATTTTGGCGAAGGCCCTAGAGAAGAGAATTATTGGTCCAGAGAAGGCAGAAACTTTAACCACGGCCGAAATTCAACAACTTATTTTTGCACCAGGTTTTTCTACGGCCGAACAAGTCTCCGCTGTTTCAGGACGTGGTGTGGGGATGGATGTGGTGAGAACCAATGTTGAACGAGTGGGTGGACTGATTGATCTTTCCAGCCAGGTTGATCAAGGAACTAAGCTTAGACTCATCATTCCTCTGACTCTGGCCATTGTACCCGCCTTAATCGTTCGAGCTCGGCAAGATGCTTTTGCTATACCACAGGTGAAACTGCAGGAACTTATAAGAGTTGATCTGGAAGAAAATGTAAGGACAATAGAAAAGCTGCAAGGACAGTTTGTTTACCGCTTAAGAGGGGAGCTGTTGCCACTCATTGATTTAAGTGATCTCCTCGGGCCAAATTTAAAACGAGGACAATCTCGCACGATTTTTAATATCGTTGTTCTAAAGTCTGAAGGTCATGCCTATGGACTTGTAGTCGATGAAATTTGTGATACAGCCGATATTGTAGTTAAACCCTTACCTCAATTTTTAAAAAAGGTAGATATTTTCTCCGGAGCAACCATCATGGGGGATGGTAGCGTAGCACTTATCCTTGACACTCAGGGAGTAGCGGAGCGGATGGGAAACAATCGAATCAATAAAAATAAGGATTTGAAGAGTCAGATATCTGCTACAACACAAAATAGTTTTCTAGAGAAAACAGAGTATTTGTTTTTTCAATTGGCCCAGTCGGGAACCTTTTCAATTCCGCTCGTCCTTGTTCAAAGGCTTGAAGAGTTTGATCTGGCAGAGGTGGAAGTGTCTGGATCAGAAAGAATGGTTAAGTATCGTGGTAGTTTATTACCTCTTATTGATCTTAATCAACATTTTGGATACAAGCTAAAAGATACAACTGAAGCAACAGATACAAGCAGAAAAATTTCAGTGATTGTCGTTGCCAAGCATAATCGTTTTTTTGGGTTGATGGTGACGGAAATTCTAGATGTTCTTTCTTCGGCGAATGAAGTAACTCCACATCTCAAAGAGGCCAGGGGAGTTCTTGGTACGATTATTTTTAACGAGAAGCAAGTCATTACGATACTTGATGCACTAGAAATAATTGATGATGCTATCGGTATTCCAAAAGAAATTAAGAAACAAAAGAAGTTGGTCAATACCAAAGTGCTCTTTGTTGAAGATACAATCTTTTTTGTTCGTCAGGTGAAAAAGGTATTAGAGGAATTAGGTATAGAGGTGGACCATGCTGAAAATGGGCAAGTTGCCTTGGAGAAATTAAAAAAAGTAGATGCTGGTTATTATAAACTCATACTCTCTGACATTGAGATGCCAGTCATGAATGGTTATGATTTTGCTAGGGCCGTGAAAAGCGATTCACAACTTAAATGTATTCCTATGATCGCTCTAACCACTCGCTTTAATCAAGTAGATCAGACTCGTGGTTACGAGTCAGGTTTTAATAAATATCTGGAGAAGCTTAAAAGTGATGAATTAGTAAAGGCCATACGTGAATTGTTAGGAGTTAATTGAATGAATACAAACCAGTTCTCAACTTTTTGGGTGGATGAGTGCCTTTATGGTGTCAACATCAAGATGGTGCAAGAAATAACGAAATCAATGACCGTAACTGAGGTTCCCCTTGCTCCCGATTACATCAAAGGGCTGATTAATCTTCGAGGTCAGATTGCAACGGCGGTGGGGCTTAGAGAGTTATTTAAGATACCGGCTTCAGAAAAAGAAAATGGGAAAATTAATGTAGTTTGTAAAAGTGAAACTTACCTTCTTTCTCTCGTCGTTGATGAGGTAGGGGATGTTCTCGAACTAGAGGATAACCTATTTGAGCTGACTCCAGAAACAGTTTCCCCAGAGGTTTCAAAGTTTATGACAGGGGTCTATAAGCTCCCCAATAATTTGCTTAGTGTTGTGGATATTCAAAAAATAATAGATTTTTTAAACGTTTAACAAGGATTTGTTATGTCAGTTGTTAGTAATGAGCTTGCTATGGGTTTGTATGAAGCGGTCGATCGATCATTTTTAATGATTCAGTTCGATACTAAAGGTTATGCCATTTCGGTTAATGAAAATTTTACCCAAGGGTTGGGTTTCACTGAACAAGAAATAGTTGGTAAACATCATAGTATGTTTTGCGATAAAGATTACGTGAATAGTCCTGCTTACAAAATGTTTTGGGAGCAACTGGGTAGTGGTTCTCCTCAATCAGGGGAGTTTAAACGTATTACTAAATCCGGCAAGGATGTTTGGATTCAGGCAGTCTATAGTCCGATCAAAGATGAGAAGGGCAAAGTCTTTACGGTCATTAAAGTCGCCTCAGATATTACTGAAACAAAGAATCTTGCGACTATGAAACAAATGGTTGATTTATCACCCATCAATACAATGTTTTCAGATATTGATGGCAATTTGAAATATATGAATGAAGCATCAAAAAGGACTTTAAAAACTCTGGAGAAATTCTTACCGGATAGAGTTGAAAATTTAGTCGGTCAAAAAATTGATATTTTTCATAAGCGCCCAGAGCATCAGAAGAAAATTATAAGTGAACAAAGAAATTTACCTCTTTCATCAAAAATCCATTTGGGGCCTGAAACCCTTGACCTGTTAGTGTCACCGATTTGTGATGCTTCCGGTAAGTATATTGGACCGATGGTTACTTGGTCGGTCATCACGGCGAGTGTTAAGCTGGCCCAAGACTTAGAAGAAACAGCAGGGCAATTGGCGGCAGCTGCGGAAGAACTTTCCGCAACCGCGACACAACTAAACCAAAATGCCAATGTTACTTCTCAGCAGTCAAATTCTGCAGCGGCCAGCACAGAAGAAGTTTCTAAGGGAGTACAAATTGTGGCCACTAATACTGAGGAGATGGTAGCTTCGATCAAGGAAATTGCTCGTAATACGTCTGAAGCTGCCAGTATTTCAAAAGAAACGATGAAACG
>CAMCZE010000229.1 GCA_945885655.1 Bacteriovorax stolpii
GGTCTTAGCATCTAAGGGAGAAGATCCACTAGTTTGACTTTGAGAAGTTGGTAAAACGGGCACCATTTTAGAAATAGCGGCCTGTCTGAATTTTGTCGTGTCAGTTTTGATGGTCTTTTTTAAAGTGGCGGGAGGTAAAACGAATCGACCTCTTGAAGCTTCGATCCCTGCTCGTCCAGTGCCAGTAGGATTTAGGTTATAACTTAAAGGAATAAAAGCAGTTTTTTGTGTTGAGGACCAAAAATAAGTTAAAAATCCCATCATTAAAAGATGAAAAGCAAAGCTAACAATTATAGAATGTTTAAGTTCAATTTTTTGCCAAAACATGGCTTAGTTTATGTCATATTTAGACATGCGCGTCAATAAGGCCATGAACATTAAGGAATACTATGAATGCTTTAGAAGTTTTTAAACAGGGTGGATTTATTATGTATCCCCTACTGGTTTTTTCAGTGCTTATTTTGGCCATTGCGGTTCAAAAACTCTCCTTTTTACATTCATTTACAAGTGAGCATGAAAAAATCAATGGGGAACTTAACCGGGCCTTAGAAGAGAAGAAGTTTGATGATTTTAAGTATATTCTCAGGAATGCCTCTGCTCCTATTGCTCGTCCTCATGAAATCTTGATGGATGAAGTCTATCAAAATAAAACAGAGCTTGAAGAGAAACTCGGCCGTCGCCTTTCAGAAACCAACAGTGCCCTTAAAAAGAATCTGTGGGTTTTAGGTACCATCGGTTCCTCGGCCCCTTTTGTGGGTTTATTTGGCACAGTCTTAGGGATCATGGAATCATTTCGCGCCATCGGTGCCACAGGAAAAAGTGGTTTCTCCGTTGTGGCCGGAGGGATTTCAGAATCACTGATTGCAACGGCTGCTGGAATTATCGTCGCTGTGATCGCCGTTTTATTTTATAACTACTTTCAAACCAGGGTAAATGCTCTTGCTCAAGATTTTCGCCACAGAGTGGAGGATATTGCAGATCTTATTTTTCTTATCCGCGGAACCAGGAAATAATTTATGAGCATGGGGAATAAAAACTCTGATCAAGATGGTGATATCGTAGCGGAGATCAATATGACTCCACTGATTGATATTATGCTCGTACTTCTCATTATATTTATGGTGAGCTCATCCGCGGCCATTGAATCAGGTCTTGATGTTTCACTTCCTGAAGTTAGTGCAGTCAGTGATAAATCTGATGCCGCTGTCGTTGTTTCTTTAACGAAAACCGGCGAACTGGCGGTTCAGGGTGAAAATGTTGATCGAACGAAATTGGCGACGGCCATTGCGAACAAACTCAAAGAGCTTAAAACAAAATCAGTTATTTTAGAAGGTGACGGGGATGCGAACCTAGAATCTGCAATGGAAGTCATGGATATAGCAAGGGCAGCAGGAGCAGAGAATTTCTCCGTAGCTGCAAAGTTAAAAGAGAAATAAAGACGTTCCAAGATTTCCCTAGAACGTCTAATAAAAAGTTACGGTAGAAGAGTCAGTCCCACATAATTCTGATAAGGAATCTGTGAGATGGTTTTATCAGTAATAAAGGTTTTTACCTTTCTATCAATCAAGTGCATGACGAGTTTAATCATTGAAGGATCACCTTCAAGATTGAGTTCGATCTCTTGAGCACTTACAGGTTTAACCTGGCCTGTTATCTCAACTTTACGAGTAATATCATACATGATTCCCAAAACATCTTGATTCATATTTCCACGATAAACTATTTTTCTAGCAATCATAATATCCTTAAATTAACGGGCCAAAAGTTTTACAAATTGAATGATGGCCTTTGGAAATAAACCAAACTGCAAAGTGGCAGCGGCCGAGAAAAAAGCAGCAAAAGCAGCTCCCTTAAGCCCTTGATAAACAGCACCATCAGCAGTCGCCTCTTTCATATAGAGATAAACGATCACTCTTAAATAATAATAAACTGAAACCACACTCGTTAGAACAGCAATTACCACAAGAGGAATTTCTCCACCGTTAACTGCCGAACTGAATAGGCCGTACTTACCAATAAATCCTGAAGTTAATGGAATACCGGCCATCGAAAGAAGGAAGATAGTCAGGAAACCACCTAAAACAGGATGTTTCATTCCCATGCCTGCGATCTGCTCAATCGTGAGATCTTTCTGATTTTTTTCCTCAAATAATGCGATAACCGCAAAGGCACCGAGATTAGAGAGAGCATAAAAGAAAAGATAAAGAATAATGGACTGAGAAGCTGTAGTGCCCTCGTTCATTGTATAGAGACCTAAAAGTAGATAACCAGTATGAGCGATCGTTGAAAAGGCCAACATACGTTTAAGTTCATGTTGGGAAATTGCTACAAAATTTCCATAAATCATACTGGCAGCACTTACTAACCAAATAAAAGATTTAAACCAAGAAAGACCAGCAACATTTGGTACGAAGATCATATGTTTTGCAATCAATGCAAAAGCAACAAAAGCTGTAAACTTAACCGCTGCACCCATAAAACCAGTAACGTTAGTCGATGCACCCTGATAAACATCTGGAAGCCATCCATGGAAAGGTACAGCACCTACCTTAAAGAGCATGGCCACAACAATGAGGCCAAGACCAATGAAGTAGATGAAAGTTGGATTGTTATTGGCCATCAAATAGTTCTCAATTGTCACAAGCTCAAATGAACCTGTAGCCCCAAAAACGAGAGATGATCCATAAAGGAAAAAAGCTGAGGCTAAACCACCGAGGATAAAATACTTAAGCCCTGCTTCCGCTGAAAATCGGCTTGAACGTCGCATCGAAACCATAACGTAAATAGCAAGGGACATAATTTCTAGAGCGATAAACATAAAAAGAAGATGAGTCGTACTCATCATCATAATCATACCAGCAGTTGAAAAAAGAATCAGACCATAGATTTCTGGAAGGAGGTTTTCTTTTTTATCTTGGCCATAGGTCAAAACCACCGCAACCAAGGCAAAACACATCACCATTAAACTCACACTCTTTGTGAATGGACTCAAAACCAGAGTGCCGCTTAAAAGTGTTACATCAGTGGTAAAAAGATTGTTACATCCAAAAACCAATGCCAACACGAGTGTAAAAAACGACGTGAGAAAACCCAGCTCATGGCCCTTTTCTTTATGTGTTCCCACTAAAAGGGAAAAGAGTCCTCCGAACGAGAGAATAAATAACGGCAATAAAGAAACGAGTTCGTAAAATTTTAACTGTTGTAAAGGGAAAACATTAACGAGACTCATATAGACCTACTTTATCAATGAGCGAATTTGAATACGTATTAAGTGTGGCATCAGACTTCCCAAAAAAAGATCGAGGAAAAAACCCGATACCAAAAACAAACAAAGTGAGAATACACATAGCTATCACTTCTCTGACATTTAAGTCGTGAAGATGATCTAAATCTTTGCGCGTTTTAGGTCCAAGCATAACAAGTTGGTAAGCCTTTAGAGCATACACTGCTCCCAAGATCACTCCTGTTCCAGCAAGAAGGACATAAATCGGTTGAACCTGGAAAGCACCCAAAAGGATAGGAAATTCACCTACAAATCCGTTAGAACCAGGTAATGCCACAGAAGAAAGAGTCATGATCATAAAAGCGATGGCCATAACTGGAACGACTTTTGCTAATCCACCAAACTCTTCAAGATTTCTTGTGTGAAGGCGTTCATAAAGAAAACCAACCACAAGAAAGAGACCACCGGCAGAAATACCATGATTAATCATTTGATATAAAGAACCCGCTATTGCGATTTTCTGAAAAGAAAATAATCCCACCATGATATAACCCATGTGAGAGACCGATGAGTAGGCCACAAGTTTTTTAAAGTCGGTTTGAGCAAGAGCACAAAAGGCGCCGTAAATAATCCCAATGACCCCAAATATAATGAACATCGTTGAGAAATAATAAGCGGCCTGTGGAAAAAACGGGATAGCAATCCTCATAAGACCATAAGTTCCCAGTTTAAGAAGTACGGCGGCCAGAAAAACTGAACCGATCGTAGGAGCTTGAACGTGGGCATCCGGTAGCCAAGTATGGAATGGCACCATGGGAACCTTGATCACGAATGCTAAAGAAAAAGCTAAAAAAAGAAGCGTTTGAGGCGAAGTGAGTGCGCTCCAAAGAGTTGTGTCGTTAAAATCAAAACGAAGAAGAGCAAGATCCGTCATAAGTGCGGTTGGTATTCCGTTGGGCCCAACCGAAGTTTTAAGCAAGAAAAATATGGCAACAAGCATGAGAAGTGATCCCACCATTGTATAAAGAAAAAATTTAACCGTAGCATAGATGCGTTCTTTTCCACCCCAGATTCCAATAAGAAAGAACATTGGGATAAGAACCACTTCCCAGAAAAAATAAAATAAGAAAAGATCTGCTGCGAGGAATGTTCCATACATACCTGTTTGAAGGCAAGTAAGGAGGAAAACAAAAAACTTTTCTTTTTTGAGGGTCACACCTTCAGCTGGCCAAGTACCAAGGATGGCCACAGGTCCTACAAAAGCTGTAAGCATCACTAATGGAAGACTTATTCCATCAATACCTATGACATAATTGATCCCCCAATCTGGAAGCCAAGGAATGAAATGAACCATTTGATAATTGGCCGAGAGACCATCAAAATTCATATACATGATGACAGCTAATAAAGAGTTAAAGATCGTTTGAACAAGTGCCACGGTTCGGGAATATTTCTCTAAAGAACTTGGCATCAATAAAATGATTATTCCAAATAATAATGGAGAGAAAATAATCCACGAAAGCAGAGTTGATGTAGTTTCCATAAAACTTATCCTTCTATACCAAAACTTTAAAAATAAAGAATGCTGCAACTAAAACGCCGAATAACATCATCAATCCATAAGATTGAAGGTCACCGGTCTGAAGAGCCCGCAATTCAGTGCTCACACGACGAACACCTCTACCTAGTCCATTAACGGCACCATCAACGACAAGCTTATCAATAACTGCCGATGAAAATGCTGCGATTTTTTTTAATGGTGTCACGATGATCAAATCATAAAACTCATCCACATAATATTTATTCGCAAGAATTTTTTGAAGAGGGGC
>CAMCZE010000230.1 GCA_945885655.1 Bacteriovorax stolpii
AAAAAATGTTGAACCGACATTTGAGTTACAAGAACTATCACTCTTGCCATCAAATAATCCGACTCGTATCGTTTCTGATGAACTCTTTCCTTATCAGTGGGGTCTTCAAAATGAAGGGCAAACCTTCTTACGAGAGAAAGATGATATTCATAACCTACCTATGGTGGGCACTTTTGGTAAGGACATTGCTTGGACTAAACTTTTACCAAATATTTCAAAAAGTAGAGTGATTGTCGCCGTTCTTGATTCAGGCATTGACCTCACTCATCCCGATTTGAAAGAGAATCTCTGGAAAAATGAGAAAGAGTGCGGCCTAGACGCTAAAATTGATAATGATAAAAATGATGTTCCTGGTGACTGTGACGGATGGAATTTTACTGAATCTATCGACTCTGATGCTGCAAAAGATGTTTCAGATATTGATGGACACGGAACTCATGTGGCCGGGATCATCGCCGCAGGTCAGAACAATCGTGGCATTGTTGGTGTGACACCTAATGCTTTGATTATGCCAGTGAAAGTCATTAAAGATGCAAAATCAAAATCCGAAGTGGCCTCTTCTGAAGCTTTTGCACGTGGTATTCTTTATGCCACAAAAAATGGTGCTAAAGTCATCAACATGAGTTTAGGTTGGCCCAGGTCTCTTGAAACAAAGTACCTTAGAGATGCTGTGACTTTTGCCCTTGAGCAAGGAGTCGTGATTGTGGCAGCAGCAGGAAATAATAATAATCATGAACCACTTTTCCCCTGTGCCTATGATGGTGTCGTATGTGTAGCGGCCTCAAATTTAAATGGTAAAATGGCCGGATTCTCTAATTATGGTGGGCATGTTGATACTATCGCCCCGGGTGAAGGTATTTTAAGTACGATTCCAATGATCTTTTCACCAGATTTTTTTGCCATTCCTGGTTATGATATTAAGAGTGGCACTTCTCAGGCCACTCCATTTGTGGCCGGTCTTTTTGCATCTTTGCGCGCGATGAAACCAGAAATTAAAATAGACGAAATATTTGCTCGTGTTTACCAATCTCAAACGAGTTTGGATAAACGAAAATATGTTTTAGGAGGGGATCTTACCTGGGAATCACTTTCGCAAGAGATCTCTGCTCCTGTAATCCGTCCGATTCTCAAACGGGTTAGACAAATTGTTGTAAAGGCCGACCAAACGGAAACAAAAATTGCCATACTTGTAAGAAATTTCGGACTTCCTTCTGGAGAGTTCCAGGTTAAGCTTGAAAGTTTATCAGATGGAATTGAGTTTTCAAGTGAAGCTCAAACAGTGAGTGATATTTCATCCAATAAAGTGAAGGAAATTGTTTTTCCAGTTAAAATCCTTAATGTTTATGCTGAAAGCGACATTAAAATGAAGGTCACCATCATTGAAGGGGATAAAACGCATAGCTATTTCAACGAGATCCCTGTCGTAAGAGATGTTCGTACGGACCCCAAATTAAAAACACTTAAATTCACTTTTGTTGATAAGGCGTTACCTTTGGGAGTCGTTAAAGAAGGGGACATTGTTCCTTTCATCAGCACGGTGGATTCTTACTCAAAAAGCACAAAACATGATTTTTTCATGTCCCGAATTATCAAGGTCGATAAAGATCTACCTAGGCTTGAGATCACAATCTATAACCGGCATGGCCAAAGTTATGTTGAAGCTCCTAAAAAAATCCTAATTGAGCATGCCATCAAGATGGTTAATCTCATCCGAGTGGATGTGAATTTTGATGGGCAAGAAGATTATATGGTTCAAGCACTCGCAGGGGAAAAAGATAAACGTTATTTTATTTTCTCATTTTATAATCATGAGATGAATCCCGTGTGGCCAAAGTTTCAGGACGTGGCACTAAAAATGGATCTGTATTTAGAAAGCATGAATGACATCTCGTTTATCCGTCATGAACATAAGTCACTAGGCCCCATGATGGTTCCTGCTTTTGTTACAAATGGTCAGCTACCTAAAGCTGATCAAGTTCTTACGGCCTTTGATCGACTTGATGTGCAAATCAAAAAAAGACTTTATTCTTTATTACCTATGGACGATGGAACCTTTCAGGTTCGTGCTCTTACGACAAATGTTTGGTCAGAAAATATAAAAAGAGATTTAAAATCAAAATGGTATGAGACAGTTGAAGTCGAGCAGCTTCTCCCAACTTCTACTAAAGATGGAATGAAAGCACAATTAAGAGTTCTTGTATCTGTAGGCGAATTAAGCTCTCGGAAACTTTTTATTTATGCTTTTGATCATAAAACTAATGTCACCCAGAAGGCGTTACCACAATTGGTTCTTCAATCTGATGATGTGGATCCTCTTTATAAAATAACGTCTGATGGCCTTAAAGTTGAAGGCGACGTTTATTTTAATATTTACGATCGTACTCGTTCAAAAGTTGTATTCACTAAAGATCTTGAACAGAAAGGGCAGCTTATCTACCGTCATGATACTGAGACAGATCTAATAGCAGGTCATCTTGTAAGTTTTGATCAAACGGATTCAATATTATCGATCCTACAAACTCGAGAAGAACTCATCACAATCACTTCACAAAAATCGGGTATTGTTAAAAAAAGTTCGAGACCTAAACTTCGATACAGTTTTTTATCCCAAAAACTTCTTTCAGAGCTTTATTCACCAGTGATTTCTTTGCGTGATGGCATACAATCTCCGGCCCTATATGTTGATGGAACGTCGGTAACAGGAAATCGTATACATCTTCTTGAGGTTCGAGAGGGAAGTTTAGTATCGAACATCAAAAACTCTATTTTGGTACCTCCGACATGTAAGGCAATGACACCCGTTCCTACAGAAAGCGGGAGTCATGATTTTATGTTTTTATGTTTTGAGCAAAATTCCTGGATGATAAAAACTTTTGAGATGAATTAAATATTTGTCATTAAAAACCGCGGTCCACCTCCGCCAGGAGCTGTTGGGACATTTCGCATGGATCTTTCTTCTTACTTAAGTATCGCTGCTCGTTCCAAAATGACTTTCATATATTTTTCTTTCATTTTCTTTGAAAGGAGCGACTTTTGTATCCATGTCTCAAAAGTTGAAATTTGTTTAAGGTATGAATCTAGGATTTTTATGGCCTGCTCTCTCTGCACATAACAATGCTCTGGAGCGAAATAATCTATAAGGTCTTTCTTTGTTATGCCATGTTTTTTGCCATTTAGTTCGAGTGCAAGTTCCTCTTGGGGTTCTACTAATGTAATGGTGGTATTTACAAGATCATAAGCGGGAGTCAGTTTTACAATCCCTTTAGGGGTTGTCTGGACTGAAAAGTTTTTTAAATGAAGGTCCTCATTGCCAATCAGAAAAGAAAAGAGTGTCAGTTTGAAAATATTTTCCAGTTCTAATGCTGGGAATGAGCAGAATTCTTCGACTATCTCGCATACTTTTTCCATATTGGATTGATACTTGGTGGATCTTGTCGCTCCAAGAAGCTGTGCAAAGTCTTCTTGTGGTAGTTTGTGCTTCTTGGTTAATCGGTCAAATCTCTTAATAACATAAAGTAGAGAATCATCTTTAGCTCTGATAAGCCCATGCCATGGGACATTCAGTCCAACAACTCGGGCAAGATGCATGGTCAGATCTTCATTTTGCGGCAGTTCAGGATAATCATTGACTTGAGGCTTAATGATATATTCACCATCCTTATCAACCAATTCAAAGCTTTCATTCTTTACAGAAAGTGTTGCACTTAATTTAGGTTGAATTCCTTGAATAGAT
Organism: Bacteriovorax stolpii; assembly: GCA_945885655.1. Classification (GTDB taxonomy): domain Bacteria; phylum Bdellovibrionota; class Bacteriovoracia; order Bacteriovoracales; family Bacteriovoracaceae; genus Peredibacter. The sequence goes on from CAMCZE010000230.1 coordinate 3,734, forward strand.
ATCTTACCAGCATGTCTTTGTACTTCTCGTGTTTGTTCCTGGCGGTCGTAAGGGAATGGTTTTAGATTTTTCAATCTGACATTTAATTTCTTTAAACCGGCCAGTGAATAATTTTCTCTATCTTCCAGTTCTTCGTAAGTGAGGAGGCATCGTTTTATCATTTTATTTCCTCAACTGTAACATGTCCTACTAGATCCATTCCTACGGCCATGAGTTGCGAGAAGTAATCATCCTTATCAATTTTTTTTGTTCTTAAAAGACTATCAAGCATCATTCCTTCAGGGAGTACTCCTTCGAAAAAAAAGGGAAATTGATTGAAGATAAATGTCTTTTTTCTTACTGGTAAAGTTAAAGAAATCGCATGACCTTGATAATCTTGATCGTAGCTTAATTCGTATGACTTTCGATCATGCTCAATAAGCTCCGCCGCTTTTATTCCGTTTATAAATACTGCGGCTTTTTTCATTCTTCATTTCCATGATGAAAGGGGAGCTTGAAGTCTAATTTGATATTGAGAACTTTGAGCACTTTTAAAATATTGTTAAAGCTAATTTGGGTAGAACCCTTCTCAAGATTAAATATCAACGTTTTGCCTACTCCGGCCCTTCCCGCGAGTTCAATTTGACTAAGATCTGCCAGTTTCCGAGTCTTCTTTATTATTTCGGCTAGATTGGAATTGATTTCTATTTTTACTGGCATAACAGTAAATATAGCATAACTTTTAATTTTTAGTACTGTTTTTAGATTTTTTACTGTTATTTAGGTAATTTTATGGTGATTTTTTAAAGTTGTCATTAAAAGCAGAACTTTTTCTTATAGTTACTGTCATAGCAGTAATTTATGTTAAAAAATGGTGAAAAATGGCCCAGAAATCTACTAACTACTCATCAAATCCAGCGCCTTTTCACTCCCCAAGAATTTTCTTTTTTTCCTGAAACTCAGAGTCACTTTAGCCGAGTAAAGGAGTCGGTTCGCACCGGATGATGCGTTAATTCCACTCATTTGGTGTCAAAGTGATACTGAAGAATTGGCAAGTAAATTGCTTAAGTCAGGCCTACACACAGACCTAAGCAAGATGCAGAGTGAGTGTATTGGACCATAACTTCAACACCTCAAAGTTTGTCTTTGGGATTTTATTATTTAAAGGAAAAAGCATGAATACACAAAAAGGTTTAGTTATTCTTGGCATGGTTTCTCTTCTTGGACTTTCTGTTTCATGTAGCGACCGTTATGCTCAAGGGTTTGCTGCAGGTAAAGAAGAGGGGTATGTTGAGGGTTATGATGACGGTCACGTAGACGGTAAAGAAGAAGGCTTT
>CAMCZE010000231.1 GCA_945885655.1 Bacteriovorax stolpii
ACTCCTGCGCCACCTCTTAAAGCTTTGTGATATTCAACAGCATCTTTTAAATAACTTTCAACTGCTCCTTGTATATCTTTGTCTATGGAGAGATGAATGTCTTCAGCTGTTACGACGAGGGCCTGTGTTTCAAACTTAATGGGGCGGCCCTTTGCATCTCTAATATATTTTACAAGTTGGGGCATACCTTTTAATCTTGAGTTCATAGTATTTTCTATACCAGCAAGCCCCTTATTATCCATGCCCACAAACCCTAAAGTTTGACTTAAAAGATCACGATTTGGATAAACTCTTTCCGAGTGAGACTCAACAAAAATTCCATCAAGCTTTTTTACTTTTTTAAGTTGTTCCTCGCTTAGGGAAATTTTCCTACCAAGCCATGTATAACGGTTACGTTTTTGAACGAGACTACGAAGTTTGTCATATTTTAAGTTTGGTACAATTTTTGATAAACTTTTTAACTGGTTGTAAAATTCGGCATCTTTCTTTTTTGGAATAGTGAAAAGATTGTAAACGTGAATATTAATTGCCAGAGGATTATTATTTCGATCGAGGATATTTCCACGATTAGCATATTCTTTAATCTCGCGAATAAACTGGCTTTTTGCATAGGCCAGAAGACGTTGTTTATTAATGACTTGTATATAAAAAGCTTTGCTCATCACGAGCGCAAATAAAAAACAAAAAACCACAAAACTAAAAAAAATTCTATTTTTCACGCGAGTACCTAGGGGATAAGGATAATTTGTTCTGGGCCTGGCTCTTTTAAATTGTACTTAACGGCCAGTTCCCGCAGTCGTGGAACAGACATTTCCCGCGCACGTTCTGCTTTAAGTTCCTTATTTCGAATAATTGCTTTTTGAATATCAGATTTAATATTATTTAAGGCATAAGCTTGTTCAATTCCCTTCATGCGGAATCCTACAAACAAAACTGCCAATATCGTGAAAGTGAGAGTGAAAGGCAAAGCTCGAGCGTTGAATAGAATTTCTAAAAAACGGTTCTTAAGTTTTATATTGCCTTTTTTTCTTAGTGCCATCAACCCTCCCTAGTTGAGTTTCTCGTTGTACAAGACGAAGTTTTGCACTTCGTGAACGAGAATTTAGCGACAGCTCTACATCCGTAGCTGTAAGTGGCTTCTTTGTTAAAATTGTAACAGGAAACTGTTTATTCTCCAGCATTTCTTTAAAAGTATGCTTTACAATTCTGTCCTCAAGGGAGTGAAAACTGATAACTGCAATCACTCCTCCAGGAGCGAGATAAGGCAACAGTTTCGGTAGAGTATTTTCCAAAACTGTAAGCTCTTTATTAACAGCAATCCGTAATGCTTGAAAGGTTCTTGTTGCGGGATGAAGTTTTCCATATCGATCCTTAGGTGGATAACAATGAAAAATGATGTCTTCTAGCTCTTTTGTAGTACTAAATTTTTGTTTTTCTCGAAATTCACAGATCCTTGATGCAATCTTTCTTGAATACCGTTCTTCACCATAATTAAAGATGATGTCGGCAATTTCTTTTTCCGGCAAAGAATTGATAAGATCCGCCGCCGTAGGGGCAGAAATATCTCCGTGATTCATACGCATATCAAGAGGGGCCTCAGCACGAAAACTAAATCCACGCTCCATCTTATCAAACTGATGGGATGAAACACCCAGATCCATTAAAATCCCAGCGAACTTTCCATGCATACTATTCGTTTCACACCAATCAGGAAAAGCATCAAAATTCATAGGAAGCAAATGAACTTTTCCTTCTTTATGTTTAAGAGCAATATTGGCTTCGCCATTTTTTAAGGCATCTGGATCCTGATCAACGCTATAAACTGTAGAGCCAGTTACTTGGTCCGACAGTGCAAATGTATGGCCACCGGCGCCGAACGTAAGGTCAGCAAAAACAAGCGATCCTGACGTTTTAGAACCAAGCTCTAAAGCATCAAGGCATTCTTTAAGCATGACTGAATAGTGGGCAAGATATTGATCCATTATTTAAGAACAACGTCTAAAATTTCTTTTTGTTTTGTGCCTAAAAGTGACTGGTCTGTCATTACAGCGTATTTATTTTCGGATTCAAACATAACTGGATTTTTAACCAGATCAGGAATTGCTTCTAAAATAAACTTCTGAGCAGAAACATAGTTAGCTTTCATGACTTCCATAATTTCCTGCACAGTACAATGCTCTTCTTTCCAACAATCGTAATCTGTCACCATAGCAACTGTGGCATAGGCCATACCGGCTTCTTTGGCCAAGAATGCTTCCGGTACGTTAGTCATACCAATAACTGAAGCTCCAAAACTACGATAAATTTTAGATTCCGCTTTTGTTGAGAACTGAGGACCTTCGATGCAAATATAGGAGCCCCCAAAGTGCGAGGTTACTCCTGCCTTTTTACAAGCATCATAAAGCCTTCTTTGTAATGATGTTTCAACTGGATTAGCAGTTGAAACATGTCCAACCATGCCATTTTCAAAAAAAGATCTTTTGCGTAGACCTTTGGTCCAATCAATAAACTGATCCACTAAAACAAAATGTTTAGGAGCAAATTCCTCCTGAAGAGAACCAACAGCTGAGATACTAACGATAGTGCTAACACCCAATTTTTTTAAAGCGAAAATATTGGCCCGATAATTGACTTCACTCGGAGTAAGATGATGACCGTGTCCATGGCGTGGCAGAAAATAGAAGGCATGGCCATCAACCTCAGCCTCCATTATTTCTGCACTTGGATCACCAAATGGCGTATGAACTTTTAACTGCTTTTTTATTTTGATGGCATCTAGCTTATAAATTCCACTACCACCAATAATTGCAACTTTAATTTCCGCCATAATCCTCTCCTGTTAAGCCATCATTCCTGTAAGATCTACGACTCGTCCAAGAGACTTCGATTGTCTTCCAGAAAAATTACTTGATTCATCACGCTCAGAATCTTCTTTGCAGATAATACAAAGTTCAGCCGTAGGACGTGCTAGAAGGCGTTCAAACTTAATCCAACATCCACAATCGGCACAAAGTCCATACTCATTCTTCTCGAACGACTTAAGTGCTTTGTCGATTTTTTTTGCATAAAAGACCTCTCGATTACGAAAACGCAAAAGATGTGAATTCGTATAGTCAGTGATTGATTGTTCAACCTCATCACTACCATCAGGTAACGCTAACCCTAAGTCTACAACAGCGACTTTATCGTTAAACACTAAGCTATGTTTTTCATCAAGTAGCTTCTGTCTTAAGACTTCGAGTTGCTTTTTATTCAAAGCTCTAATTTTCTCAGCCATGGAGTTACTCCTTATTCAAGTCCGCCCTTAATATTTAAAAGCACCGATTTTGAAACCATTTTTAATGTCTCGAAAACTCCCTGACCATTCATGGCCACAGCTTCGAATGCTGGAAGTTTTCGTTTATTTAACTGAAACTGTAGGTCTTCTACTGGAACAATGTTGGGAAGATCACGTTTATTCCATTGCATAACCATTGGAACTTTTGAAACGTCATATCCTTGTTCTGCCAGGTTTTTTTCAAGCCCCTGGTAAGACTCGATGTTAGCCTCCATCCTTTCAACTTGGGAGTCGGCTACAAAAACTAATCCATCTACACCTCTTAGTATTAGTTTTCTTGAAGCTTCATAAAAAACTTGTCCTGGTACGGTATAAAGGTGGAAACGAGTTCTGAAACCACGGATTTCTCCTAAATCAAGAGGAAGAAAATCAAAAAACAAAGTACGCTCATTCTCAGTATTAAGAGTGATCATCTGCCCTTTATTTTGAGAGCTTGTTTTTTGATAAATATATTGAATGTTCGTCGTCTTGCCACCCAGTCCTGGTCCATAATAAACGATCTTGCAATTAATTTCTTTAGTATGATAATTTACAAATGACATATTAAATTCCACCTACAGAGAAGAGACGGTCGATCTCATCATCTGAAATATCTTGAAATAAAAATCCTTCTCGGGGTGGATTTTTAGACACCTTTTTCTTAGGCGCTGACTCATCACCAAAAGTACGATCGAACTCTGCTTTAACGAGAGCCACCTGACGCTTGAGTTGACCAGGGTTCAAACAATCATTATAAATGGCACCTAGGAAATATCTTTTGCCACCTAGAGAAAAAGGAAAAAGATAAATCCCTTGTGAAGAACTATCAAAACCTAATCTGAATTCCATGACTTCTTGATTCTGTTGAACCATTCCCATCAAAGCTTCAGAGGCCTGCCACACTCCACTAACAAGAGCCGCCACCGAAGTTGTGGTTTTGTCTTGAACCGTATCATAGACCGTGATGCCATCTTCACGAGTGACAAAAAGACGGGCCATGATTTTCTGTTTCCGAGGGTCTAAGACCCCTTTTATTTTTTCAGCTACATTTAAATTTTTCATTAAAACCTTTTACGATTTTCTAATGCTTTCGTAATGGTCATCGGATCCAAATACTCAAGGCTCCCACCAATGGGAACTCCAAATCCAATTCTTTCAACTTGGACTGTCGTCGGAATAATTGATTTAAAATATGCACAGGTTGCATCTCCCTCTACAGAGGGATTGATCGCGAGAATGACCTCACCTATTTCTCTTTCTATAATTTTTTGTTTAAGTTCATCAATCTTAAGCTCTTCGGGACCAACCCCAAGAAGAGGATTAAGAACTCCTCCCAAAATATGGTAAATGCCTTTAAAGTGAGCGCTCTTCTCAATAGCCATAAGATCTGATGCGTTTTCCACAACACACATCGTGTGTAATGATTGGCGACTTTCATCGGAACATATGGAACAAAAGTTCTCAGCAGCAAACATGCCACAATCTTGACAAAGTTTTAAGTCTTGGAGTGAAGATAATGCATCTCCCACACTCTTAAGTTCACTCGCACGCCATCCTGTCATGTTCATAACCATACGAAATGCTGTCTTCTCTCCTACACCAGGCAGGCGAGTTAAGGCTTCAACAGCATTTTTAATCACTTCAGGTAATTGGATCACTAGAAAAGACCTGGAATATTCATTCCGCCTGTAACTTTAGACATCGCTTGTTGAACCATA
>CAMCZE010000232.1 GCA_945885655.1 Bacteriovorax stolpii
AACTCAGGTACAGAAATCTCAATAATACTTCCCAAGCAGGAAAAACCTAGTTGGTACAAAGACAAAATCTCAATTAAGTTAAATCAAAAGCTCATAATCCTTGATGATGATATTTCAGTCCATCAAATCTGGAAGGCTAAGCTAGAAAAAACTGGATCAGCTAATAATCTTGAAATTTTACATTTTTTCTCGCCTCTCGAACTAGAGGAATGGCTCGTAATTAATAAAGAACAAGATTTTTTGCTATTATGTGACTACGAATTTCATCGTTTTGAACTGAACGGACTTGAAATAATTGAAAAACATAATATTTCATCAAAATCAATTCTTGTCACTGCTGGCTACTATGAGCAACATATTCAAAATCAATGCATAAACCTGACCATTAGTTTAATTCCAAAAAACTTAATAAGTTTAATAACCTTTAATATTTTACCTTCGAATGAAATCGATCTAGTTCATATTGATGATGATCATCTCCTTAGAATGAGCTGGCGTATAAAAGCTGAAAAAAACAACAAAAAAATTCTTTCGTTTTCAAGCGAACAAAACTTATTAAAAGAACTTTCATCTATACCTAAAGAAGTACCCTTCTATATTGATTCGTCACTAGGCAGCTATTGTCGAAAAGGCGAAGACCTAGCTAAGTATCTTTATGACCTAGGATTTCACAACCTCTACTTATCCACAGGATTTTCAAAAAATGATTTTGGAAATATGTATTGGTTAAAAGATATTGTTAAGAAAGAAGCACCATTTTAAAAATATATTATATAAACCTATTGTACTTTTTATTCTTAAGAAAGTTCTCTAAGTATGGAAGTAAACTTGCGGCCTCTGACTTATCCCCTGACTCATACGCAATTTTAAACGCACTAACCTTCTCATCAAAAACAACTTTAAATGATGTCTTATTCACTTCAAGGATAAAGTCTTCCTTACCTTCAAGAAGCGATTTTAGTCTTATGCCGGCGGGATCATTTGCATTTACTTTATCTGAAAGAATTTCGGCCAGATCTAGCTTAACTTTTGTTTCATCAATATCAAGGGACACCGTTCGTAATGTTTTAGTCATCGAATCTTTAATTCGTTCTGCATTCTCACGCTCAGCAATTTTTTTGGCACCCTCCATCCCTGAAATCGCCTCTAATTGCTGCCTTTCTTTCTTTTGCTCGTTCAATGTCCCACCGGAAGTCATCTTGGCCTTATCGCCATTCTGAACCCCTGGCCCAACTACTCCTTCAGCAACTTGCTGACTATCTCTATAAAAGTCATCAACAATGGCATTTTCGTTACGGGCCGCAGGTTTACGATTTGTAGGACCAGAAACTTCTCTTACCGTATTTCTCACTTCATTTTGAGGAACTTGGTTAGCTGTACGCCTATTACCGCCTGCCAGCTTTCTTTTAATTTCGTTTTGAATATCGTTCAGCTCTTGCTCTTCATTTGAATCTAAATCCTCAGCACGTGCTGTTCTTGAAACTCCTGGCCCCTGCGTAGCAGATTCAGTAGTTGTTGAAGATGGAACATATGGAGCTGCGGTTGTTTGGGAATTTGATTTTGGAGAAGATATATTTTGGGCTCTTGCCGTGTTTGAGTTTGACGGCGCTACTGGTGATGATGAGCCATTTTGAGATCGTTCGAAAGATGATGGTGATGCAGTTGGAATAAAGTCTGGGGCCCTTTCCGCAATGGTTGGAACAGACGCGAATTTACCGTCTGCGCTAGGTAGAATTCCTTCACTTACAAGCGTTTTTCTTGTTTCAGTAGAAATATTTGTACTTGATCCACCAATTAATGATCTTAACAATTCATTAGAGTGTTGATCAGGAGCCGATGCAAGTTTTGATTCTGAGGATAATGGGTCTTGCAAATTCTTGTATTCAAAATACAGCCTACAGGAGATTGTGTCATTTTCATTGCTACAGTCTTTGGGTGGAGATTTTACAAAATTACAAAGACTACTTCTAGATGCATTAAAATCATCTTGATATTTTTTGACACTATATAAGCTTTGGGATTGCCCTGCATAGTCGCTCGGTAACGCCGAGTTTATTTTTTTCAATGTTTTATCTAGTGAATATTTTACATTTTCATGTGCATTATCGCAGAAGCTCAAAAGTCCTAAGTTATAGTTAACAATCTTTTCAGTTGGAGCGGCATCCATATCATCATAATCGCTATTATCATTCATAAATTTCTTTGCATTTTCAATAGAACCGAGATCAATATGCTCACTTTTGAAATCACGAGCGCAAACGCTCTCAACGAGTGGAGAAAATGATTTCTCACATTTATCAGCGATTCTAGAATCAATAACATCTCCAAACTCTTTTGTGTAAAGTTTTGTTTTGAGTGTTGATGCAAGATCGGCTTCCTTTACATTTTTTAAACTTTTAAAAAAACTAACAAATTTTAACGGATCACTTTTTAAACTAGAGAGGATTGGATGATCTCTGATTAATAATGTAAAATCTCCGTATTTAGAATTCTCAAAACGCTCTCTAATTTCATTTTCGAGTTCAAGCTCATCTCTGGATTTTAATTCAGACAGAGCCATTACCATCTCAGGAGTTATCATTTTCTCTAAGACTAATGGTTTTAGAGTTAATATTTCTTGATCGGATATCGGGCAAACATAATCATCTTTGCCTCTATTCAATAATCCTGAATTCTTTTTGTCATTTTTTTTTCTTATTAAAGATGCTAACTCATCTGCAACCTTTGAAGAGAGATCAATATTTACGCCACATAACGCAAGCTTGTTCTTAAACTTTTCAGTACTACAAGATATAATTGCTTTTTCAAATTTACCTACAGAATAAAGATTTCGAAGAGAGACAATCTCACCAAGAGTTGAACTTATTGATTTTTCAATCTCCCTGGTAACAGTATCAATATATGCTGTTTTATTGGCACTTTTAATTTTATCTGAAGCCGGAAATCTTTTTAAAAATTCAGTTCGACACTCATCACACAGTGGCCTTTCTATACCGACTTTGCCTTTCTTAATTTTTGATTGAGCCTTTATTTCTTCTTTAAGTTTTTCAGAATTAAAACAGTTTTTTATACTTAGTGAAGTTAAGTCATTCAACGAACTAAAGGAATCTATGCAGTCTAGATCATCGCCTGGAAAGGAATTAGTTTGTCCGCTGTCAGCGAAAGTTGTAAAGGGCAAGATTAAGGCGAAAAGAATTAATATTTTCATAGTTCTGATTTATGCTTCGCTCCAGCCTCTCTGAATTGCATGTAATACTTTTTCAGTATGCGCTCCATTACAGGTCCCTTCTTCTCTTTCATCCTCTTGCTTATATAATCTAAGACTGTTTCACCTGTTTGATCGACTTGATTTAAATCAACCCCCCAGTTCTCAGTAACATCATCAATAAAATCATCTTGAAAATCAGACACCCCATATTTTAGGAGTGATCCATTTGGAACATCAAAAGACAATGCATCACATGTTAATTCGCGACCATATATCCGCCAAAATTCTTGTACTTTTTTTCTTATTAGTACTTCATCATCCTTTTCAGTATCAACACATGCAGCACGATAAATATTGAATTGGTACTGATAAGTTATTCCGTTGTTGTTTGTTTTGTCTTGAGTCTCTTGTCTTGATCTCAATAGGCCACAAATCTGACTCAACCCAAACATATTCGGACACCTCTTCGAAGACGCATCCGCCAACCTAACTAGATCGTTCCCCAATTTTTCACTCTCACTCTGTGGCTCACATGAAATTGCGTCCTGTACTTCTTTTCTATGAATGTCCTTCGCATAAACCGACACGGACATGATTAGAATCAACAGATGAAAGTTTAACAACTTCATAGACGTCCTCAGGAAAAGCTTTTTCCTCTCTTCGGTCATTTGACCATATGTCTGAAGTTTTTTGGTCAACATGCCTCACTGTCGAAAAAATGATACATGATTCTGAGGGGTTGGCCGCCAGGTTCTACTGTAAAAAAGAAAGTATATGAAAGTAGGCTGGTGGCATCAGTCTCTAAACCACATGAAAAGGTCAACTTCTTTGAATTTTGAAAGACAGCTTAATAGAATCTGACTTGTTAACTTCAACTTTTGCAATAAATTCTGGTTACCTCTTTGCGTATTTCATTTTTGAAAAAATCTAATATCTCAATCACGATTTCAGAAATGCTCGTCACCTATCAATGTTACACAAACCTACTTTCAACAAAGGAACAATCATGTAAACGAGACACTTTTATAAAACTTTGGCAGGCCAAGGAAATCCTCTGATCTTTATATATAACAAGAGTTTACATAAAGAGATTATTCCAAGGCTTACGTTAACAAAATCTTATTATTTTATAATGACACTAACTAAGGAATATATGAACACTAAAATGCTTCTAACACTGATCGCAATTATTGCAATATCTGGTTGCACAGACTCAAAAGAAAAAAACAAAGTCGTATTTAAGGAAGCACCATCAACAAATATCCAGACTGAGAGCTTGAAAGAATCCGGCAGCGAGACTGAAGAAATCAAAAATGATATAACATTTAAAATCCGTCGTTCGCTAGAAATTAATGAGGACTTATCTAACTTCAATGAATATGTACGTAATCTTAATAAACATATCGTATCCGCAGAAATTACGGGTAAATCATTACCGGGAACAACACTTTCATGTTTATTAAGAGATAACGTCTTAGCTATTTCTACTTTTAACAATGATTCAAATAAAGCAGAGCTTCAGTTCGGCCTCAGTGCAGATTCAGCAAACTTGAATGAGGTTAATTGTAAAGTCGTGACGGAGTCTAAAGAAGTTATTTTTACTAAAAATTTCATTATAAAAAAAGACATCTATATTGGAAACAGTGGCTCATATGATGTTTATGACGTCGGTCTTTTTCCTGGAAAAAATGAAGTTGGTGCTCTTGTTATTGATAAGGATACAACACTTGTTACTCAAGGTGAGCATATAAAAATTGATATGACCGAGCTTGTAGCGCAACAAGGTGCTGTGATTGAGACATTTAGGGAT
>CAMCZE010000233.1 GCA_945885655.1 Bacteriovorax stolpii
TTTTATCTACTTCGATGACCACACCATCGCTGAGATTTGCGTGATGAAGGTGAGAGAGGGGCCCCGTTTTATGAAAGATCTGGTTAAAGTCATGAATTCGATCTTTAAGATGATTGATCTTAAGTCCAGGAACTTCGATGAGATGTTGAAGTTCACCATTGATAAAAGTTAATGTGCAAAAAGGGGATTCATCTTGAAATGAGGTCTCTACACCGGTGGGATCAAAATCTTGGATTAAACGTTCAAGAGCAGTGAATTTATAATCTTCTCCTAGGCCGCTTAGGCCATCTTTTTTGAAAAGGCATAAGTGAGTCGTCATGAAATCTTGAAGACTCATTGATCTTTTTTGAATATTTTTTTCTGCCATATCAGTAAGAGATTCAAGATTCATTTATTTAACCCCAGCAATCAGCCAGTCATAACCACGCTCTTCAAGTTCCAGGGCCAGAGACTTGTCGCCTGACTTGATGATTTGTCCTTTATAAAGAACATGAACAAAATCAGGCACGATATAATCCAGAAGACGTTGGTAGTGGGTTACTAAGACAGTGGCATTAAAACGGCCCTTAAGAGTGTTTACACCTTTGGCCACAATTTTAAGGGCATCGATATCTAACCCTGAATCAGTCTCATCTAAAAGAGAGAGGCGAGGATTGAGAATGGCCATCTGGAGGATTTCGTTTTTTTTCTTTTCTCCACCCGAAAATCCCTCATTTACAGAACGCTCTAAAAAAGATTCATTCATCTCAAGGAGTTTAAGTTTTCCTTTAAGGTGTTTATGGAAGGCCTCATCATTCATTTTTTCTAGACCTTGGTGTTCACAGATCTGATTAAAAGATTCTTTGAGGAAGGTGAAATTTGAAACTCCTGGAACTTCAATGGGATATTGAAATCCTAAAAAGATCCCTTCTTTGGCCCTGTCGGCCGGATCAAAGGTTAGAAGATTTTTCATTTTACCGTTGATCTCAAAATTGATTTCTCCTCCCGTGACTTCATAGGCCGGATGACCTGCGATCACTTTAGAAAGAGTGGATTTTCCAGAGCCATTTGGGCCCATGATGGCATGAACTTCACCTTTTTTAATAATCAGGTTGATGCCTTTAAGAATCTGGGTTCCATCAACTGAAGCTGTAAGGTTTTTAATTTCTAGCATATTTTACTCCAGGGCGCCTATCCTACGCTGTTTTCTAATTTCATTTCAATTAACTTCACGGCCTCAACTGAAAACTCCAGGGGAAGTGTTTTAAAAACTTCCTTACAGAATCCGTTTACAATTAAGGAGACGGCCTTTTCAGCACTGAATCCTCGGGATTGCAGATAAAAAATCTGATCAGCACTGATCTTAGAGGTCGTGGCCTCGTGTTCAACTGTGGCCGTATTATTTTTGACATCGATATAAGGAAAAGTATTGGCAGCACTCTGATCACCGATGAGCATGGAATCACACTGAGAGTAATTTCTTGCTCCCGTAGCACTTGGCATGATCTTCACAAGCCCGCGGTAAACGTTCTGTGATTTTTCAGCAGAAATTCCTTTGGAAATAATGGTCGACTTGGTATTTTTACCAATGTGGATCATTTTTGTTCCGGTGTCGGCCTGCATATAATTATTGGTCAAGGCCACTGAATAAAATGAGCCTTGCGAATGATCACCTATTAAAACACATGATGGATATTTCCATGTGATCGCAGATCCTGCCTCTACCTGAGTCCAGGAGATCTTGGAGTTTTTACCACGGCACTGGCCACGTTTTGTCACAAAATTATATATCCCACCCTTTCCTTCTTTATCACCTGCATACCAATTTTGAACGGTTGAGTATTTGATTTCAGCATCATCTAAAGTGATGAGTTCAACGATGGCGGCATGAAGCTGGTTTTCATCTCTTTGTGGAGCTGTACAGCCTTCAAGATAATTCACATAAGAGCCTTCATCAGCAATGATGAGTGTTCTTTCAAACTGTCCTGATTCTTTGGCATTGATTCGAAAGTAAGTTGAAAGATCTAAAGGGCATCTGACTCCTTTAGGGATATAGACAAATGAGCCATCAGAAAAAACGGCACCATTAAGGGCGGCATAAAAATTATCCGTATAGGCAACCACTGTGCCTAGGTATTTTTTCACAAGGTCCGGGTATTTTTCTACGGCCTCTGAGATGGAGCAGAAAATGACTCCTACTTTTTCTAAATCTTCTTTGTGAGTTGTTCCCACTGAAACTGAATCAAACACCGCATCCACGGCCACACCCATAAGACGTTTTTGTTCGGTCAAAGGAATGCCAAGTTTTTCAAATGTTTCTAAAAGTTCGTTATCGACATCATCAAGAGACTGATAAACATCTTTTTTTGTTTTTGGTTTTGAATAATAATACACGGCCTGAAAATCAATAGGTGGGATCTTGCAGTACTGCCAGTCTGGATGGGTCAGAGTTAACCAGTGACGGTAGGCCTTAAGACGATAATCAAGAAGCCATTGGGGTTCATTTTTTTTCTGGGAAATTAAACGAACAATCTCTTCAGAGAGACCCTTAGGAAATTCTTCAGTTTCAATATCGGTGATAAAACCGTACTTATAATGATCCTGTAATTTATCTTCTATTTTCATAAACTGGCCTTGTTAACGAGGGGAATGTTCCCCATCTTTTTATCTGGCGTCTTTTTCGGGGCCAGAAGATGATCATCTGCTAATAACTCATTTAAAGAGATGGCATTAAAGATATTCATTAAATAATCATTAAGCCGCTTGATAGGCCGAGAGATGTTACAAGTATGAATGAGGTCACATGGACCTTCATGACAGTCCATCATAAAACTTTTCCCCTCGATGAGTTCAACTAATTCACGGTAACTCACAGAGGACAGATCCTTTGATAGGGTATAACCACCTTTGACACCTTTATGGGAATGAAGGATGCCGGCAGTATTCATAAGTTGCATGACTTTGGCGGTGGTATCAAAAGGTGTATCAAATCGATCACACACCTCCCGGGCCGTGGTCAGTTCTTGTTCTTCTTTATCTTTCATGAGCTGAAGTACCATGAGGGCGTATTCAACTTTTTTGTTTATTTTGATCATGGTTTATATACGGTAAAAATAGCCTTATATTTGAATATATGTCAGTCTAACTTAAATAGGGCACTTTTGCACGTATATTTATGTCGTCTAAAGGTAGATGGCCGCAAGAATGATTGCGATTCCAATGCCTAGAAAGAGTAAAATATTTTTTTCCGCAGAATGTTCATGGTTTTTTTCTTCTTCTGGGGCAATTTTCCGATACTTTGTCTTTTGTTTGATTTTTTTCCGTGTCACAGAATCAAGCTCTAGAGGGTGAGATTCAAGTTCAATAAGACGTGTGGGGGTTCTCACTTCGGCCGGTGGAGGTGTTTGTTCTAAAAAACAATCGATAACTCCTAAAGAAAGAAGTTTATGGCCTGTGAGTGAGAGGCGTAAATGGGATGGGATTCTTTCTCCATCCAGGTAGACCCCGTTGGCGCTATTGAGGTCTTTTACATAAAAAACACCATCAATATGTTCAACGAGGCAGTGCTGACGGGAGAGGGCCTCGTCGTTGAAAACGACATCACAGCGTTTGGCCCGGCCAATCGTAGCAGAATTCTTATTTAAAATCTGATGGTAAGTATGTCCATCAGATCGTTTAAGTGTGACTTTCATTTATCACCATCGTGTCTAGTGGCGCTTAAGGAATAATAATAAATTTATATGACTAGATACTTTTTTTGCCATTATGTTACATTTTTTCAGGAGCTTCAATCCCTAACAAAGAGAGTCCTTCCTTAAGAGTTTTCGCCGTGGCATCTGAGAGTAAAAGACGTGAAGAGCGAGTAGGCTCTTGGGCCGATCCTACGGGACATTCTGCATAAAAACTATTATAGGCCCGAGACAAATCATATAAATAAGCGGTGAGAATTGAGGGTTTATATTGTTCAGTGGCCTGTTGCACGATGTGATGAAAATTCATGAGTACGGCCACAAGATCTTTTTCTTGTGGGGCCTCAATTTTAAGTTCTTCAATTTTAGGTGCACCTATTTTTTGTAACATAGAAAAGATACGTGCATGAGCGTACTGAATATATGGCCCAGATTCTCCGTCTAGTTTTAACCACTCGGCCATGTCAAAAACGATTTTTTTACTTGGGTCAATACGGGCCATACCGTACTTGATGGCACCTTTGGCCACGATCTGAGCGGTTTTTTCAATTTGTTCTGCAGACCATTCGCTAATGTAGCGCTGAAGGTACTGATCTTTGATCATCTTCACCATGCTCTCAATGAGACTCTGAAGAGGGATGATGTTTCCTTTACGGGAACTCATGGCCCCGTCGGGAAGTTCTACGAAGTCATATTGTAGGTGATGGCATTTCGTGGCGTTCTCAAAACCCATAAGTTCAAGAGTTTTAAAAACTTGTTTAAAGTGATGTTCCTGACGTTTATCAACGACGTAGAGATTTTTTTCAATGTTATAATCTTGAAATTTTCTGCGAGCAAGTTCGATATCTTTAGTGGCATAGAGCCCATTTCCGTCAGTTTTTAAAAGCATACAAAAACCAAGTTTGTATTCAGAAAGATCCACTCCGATGCAGCCCTGATCCTCTTTAAATAAACCTTTTTTATAATACTCTTGGGCCAGTTTCACGGAATCAGAATCAACCTCTGATTCCCAGTACCATACATCAAATTTTACATTGGCCCAGTTATAAACTTCGTTCATGAGCTCTTTAGACCATTCACGAGTTTCTTTCCACAGCTCGTAAAATTCACCGGATTTTTGCTCCAGTTGTTTTAAGATCATGGTGAGCTGTTCACGGTTGGCCGCTTCTTGGTCAGTGCCACGTTCTTCCTCAAGTTTATTGTGGGCCATGGAATACATGCTTCCTAACCAAGCACCTTTTTTTTCAGTAGGAATAGAACCTTTAAAATGAAATTTTAGGTACC
>CAMCZE010000234.1 GCA_945885655.1 Bacteriovorax stolpii
TTCTTTTTTCGCTGAGGAAATTGTCGAGGTCAGAGTATTTTAAGAGATAGAAAGCGGTTTAAATGAGTTCATTTCAACTGCTCTTTATCTCTCAAACTTTCGACTCACAAATACCTCAAAAAAATTAAGAACAAAAAGCAAGGCATCACTAATGTGCTTTGCGGATATTTTAGGAGACCTTATGCTGAATAATAAAAAAGAATTCAAGATGAATTACGGTGGTAAGGAAATCACCATAGAAACAGGCCGTTTGGCAAAACAAGCTGATGCAGCAGTTCTTGCCAGTTGCGAAGGAACTCAAGTTCTCGTGACTCTCACTTGTGCTAAAGACGTTAATGATGGACAAGATTTTTTTCCTCTCTTAGTTGATTATAAAGAAAAGTTTTATGCCGCTGGAAAATTTCTTGGTGGTTTCATGAAACGCGAAAGTCGCCCTTCAAACGCTGAAATCTTGATTATGCGTTTGATCGATCGTCCTCTTCGTCCACTTTTTCCTGAAGGCTTCATGAATGAGACAATTCTCATGATTCAAGTTTTCTCAATGGGAGCAGGGGATCCAGAAGTTCTAGCAGGTCTTGGAGCTGCTGCAGCTCTGGCCATTTCTGACGTTCCTTTCAGTGGTCCAATGGGCTACGCAAAAGTAGGAAAGATTGATGGCAAACTTGTTCTTAATCCAAATAAAGAACAATTCAAAACTTCAAGCCTTGAGCTTTTAGTTGCTGGTTCCAACGAAGCCGTTCTTATGGTTGAAGGTGAATCAAATGAGGTTTCAGAAACAGAAATGCTTGAGGCCATTGTTTTTGGTCACAACAATATCAAAGAATACTGTAAACTTTTGACTCAAATGACTAAAGAAGTGGGCGTTAAAAAACGTGACTTCACACCTGTTACTCCAAACGCGACCCTTATGCAGAAAGCGACTGAAGACTTTTCGGGAGAAGCTCGTAAAGCTCTGGCGAACAATCGTAAACAGGATAGAACTGTTGCTACCAATGATTTTCGTAAAAAAGTTAAAGAAGCTCTTAAAACATCTCCAGCTAAATACGGTCTTTCTGAAACTTCTGACTTCGGAAAAGAGGCCGCAAAAGTTACGGATGAAATTATGTACAAACTTATGCGTGCAGAAATCATCGACGAAGAAAAGCGTATCGCTGGCCGCGGTTTGAAAGTTGTTCGTGCCATTGAAACAGAAACCTCAGTTCTTTCTTCTGTTCACGGTTCGGCCCTTTTTACACGTGGTGAAACTCAAGTTCTTGCGGCCGTTACAATCGGTGGTAAAGAAGGTGAGCAGATGTATGATTCTATCCATGGTGTTGGATATGATAAATTCTACCTTCATTACTCTATGCCACCATTTTCTGTGGGTGAGGCAAAAGGTTATAGAGGAGTAGGCCGTCGTGAAATTGGTCACGGTAACTTAGCTGAAAGAGCTCTTAAAAAAGCTATGCCAGCTCAAGCTGATTTTCCTTATACTGTTCGTATTGCTTGTGAAGTTTTAGAATCAAACGGTTCATCTTCAATGGGTTCAGTGTGTTCGGGCTCAATGGGTCTTATGGATGCAGGGGTTCCTCTTAAAGGACCTGTTGCCGGGATCGCTATGGGGCTTATTAAAGAAGGCGAAAAATATAAAATTCTAACAGATATTCTTGGTGATGAAGATCACTTAGGGGATATGGACTTCAAATTAGCTGGTACTGCAAACGGCATTACAGCGATTCAAATGGATATGAAAATTGCTGGTATCTCTGAGCAGATCTTTCGTGAAGCTCTTGCCCAAGCTAAAGAAGCACGTCTTCATATCCTAGGGGAAATGGCGAAAACAATTTCTTCTCATCGCCAAGGCTTCAAAGCTGGCGTGCCACAAATTAAAATGTTTAAAATTGCACCGGATAAAATCGGCGCTCTTATCGGTCCTGGTGGAAAAAATATCAAGGCCCTTCAAGAAAACTTTAAAGTTACGATGGATGTTGCTGAAGATGGAACAGTTAAAGTTCTCGGCGTAGATGTTAAGAAAATTGATGAAGTCATCGGTCTAGCTGAGATGCAATTAAATGGTCCTAAAATTGGGGCCATTTATAAGGGTCTAGTTGTTACAATCAAAGAGTACGGAGCTTTTGTTGATATCGTTCCAGGTCTTGCTGGTCTTGTTCACGTTTCAGAAATTGCGAATGAGCGAGTTAATGATGTGAATGAGTATCTGACAGAAGGGGATACAGTAGA
Organism: Bacteriovorax stolpii; assembly: GCA_945885655.1. Classification (GTDB taxonomy): domain Bacteria; phylum Bdellovibrionota; class Bacteriovoracia; order Bacteriovoracales; family Bacteriovoracaceae; genus Peredibacter. The sequence continues at coordinate 2,221 of CAMCZE010000234.1, forward strand.
CGTTAAAGTGATGGAAGTAGATCGTTTCGGAAAAATCAAACTTTCCATTCGAGAAGTCGCACCTGTTCCTAAGAAGGCGAAATAAAGATGGTTGAAGTTAAAATTAAAACGTTGGATCATTACGATGCAAGTTTTGAACTTCCCTTTTATGCAACTGATGGGGCCGCTGGTGCAGATGTTCGTGCATGCATTCCTGAGAAAAAGAATATTATTGTAAAACCTGGGGAACGTTTACTCGTTCCCACAGGTCTTAGCATGGAAATACCTTTGGGATATGAAGTGCAGGTACGACCTCGTTCAGGGCTCTCACTAAAATCACCTCTTATGATCGTCAACGCTCCTGGCACAATTGATTGTGATTACCGTGGAGAAGTGAACATTATAGTAGGTAATTTTGGGAAAGAAGATTATGTCATTGAGCATGGTCTACGAGTGGCCCAACTTGTAGTCGCTCCCATAGTTCAGGCCAGATATGTGATGACAAAAACTTTAAATGAAACAGCTCGGGGCACTGGTGGATTTGGTTCCACTGGAACTCGTTAATAATCAAAGGATATTTTTATGGAGTTGAAAGTTCCTTATTCGTCTATTACAGATAAAAAACAGGGTTATGATTTAGCAAAAAAGCTTATCCCTGAAGTGATCTCGAAATTTAATGTGAGTGCAGAAGTTAAGAATGACGATGCAAACACAACCATGCTTGCGAAAGGCTCTGGCTTTGAAGCAAAAATTGAGTTTCGTGAGACGGAAGCTATTATTCATCTTGATTTAGGATTTTTACTTAAGCCGTTTAAAGGCAAAATTTTAGAAACCATTGAAAAGCAGATAAAAAAAGTTGTATGAGCGAATTTAAATGTACTTTATGGCCCTCAGGGGAAGTTTTAGACCTTAACACCGAAGAAAATCTTCTCATTCAATTGAAGAAGGCCGGAAAAAAAATAAAATCCAGTTGCGGAGGCTGTGCCACGTGTTCGGATTGCATGATTGTTGTTAAGTCTGGTGAAACAAACCTTACTCCACAAACTTTTGAAGAGCTTCGTCTTTTGGGCAACGTCTTTCACATCACAAAAGAAAGACTGTCGTGTCAGACGAAAATTATTGGAGATGTCACCCTTGATATTTCTGCTCACGAAAAAAATACCTTCACTGGAAAGGGTGAAAGACCTGTTCCAGTGCCAAAAAGCACCGCTACGATCCTCAAAAAGCGCGAAGATATCAAAAAATCGGCCAGAGAAAATGAGGAAAAAAATCGGGAAAAACCAACTGACACCTGGTATCGTCACTGGGAAAATACAGAAGGCAAGGAAGTGGATAAGCCAAAAAAACTTGGTGGAAACAAACGTCCAAAACCTTTTAACTACAATGACGGTAACGATAAAGACGACGAGTAATTAAGGAGAAAGAACATGTCTCAAGCAGCTACTGCTGATTTAAATTCAGTGGACAACAAATTCCCCTCACAAATTAAATACATTGTGGGTAACGAGGCGTGTGAACGTTACAGTTACTATGGGATGAGATCAATCCTGACTGTATTTATGATTCAAGTTCTTCTTTTTCAAGAAGCTGAAGCGACATCAACGTATCATTTATTTGCGGCCGCATGTTATCTGTTCCCAGTGTTGGGAGCATTTATCTCTGATCGAGTATGGGGAAAATATAAGACGATCCTTATTCTTTCTTTAGTTTATTGTGCTGGTCACGCAGTTCTTTCTATTTGGGAAACAAAACTTGGTCTTTATGCCGGCCTTGGGCTTATTGCTCTTGGTTCAGGTGGGATTAAACCATGTGTATCTGCCCACGTAGGCGATCAGTTCAAAGCTAATCAACAACATCTTTTGAAAAAAGTGTATGAGTTATTCTATTTCATGATTAACTTCGGTTCTTTCTTTTCAACCATCGTGACCCCTTGGACACTTAAGCATTATGGCGCAAGCATTGCTTTTGGTATTCCAGGTGTACTTATGTTCATTGCTACATTTATCTTTTGGATGGGTAGAAAAGAATTCGTGCATGTTCCACCTACCAAGGGGGATGGACATGGTTTTTTAAACATCTTGAGTTCTGCTTTTAGACATTCAAGTTCACGTGCCAAAGGAACTCCATTTTTGGATGGAGCTCTTAAAGAGCATAAACGTGAACAAATCGATGCCGCTAAAGCAGTTATCGATATAGCTAAACTTTTTGCTGCCATTTCGGTTTTCTGGGCCCTCTTTGATCAACATGGATCTTCGTGGGTCATTCAGGCCATGAATATGGATCCTCTTTTTATGGGTGTGCAATTTGAGCCTTCTCAGATTTCTGCATGGAACCCGATCATGGTTATGGGTCTTATACCTTTGTTCTCAATGGGCCTTTATCCCTTCCTTGATAAGGTCGGTATCAAAACAACTTCTATCCGTCGTATGACTTGGGGGATGTTTGTGGCCGCAGCTTCATTTGCCATCGTAGGCCTTCTACAAATGTGGATGGACACTGGTGTGAAGATCAATGTTATGTGGCAGTTCTTTCCTTACCTCGTTATTACGATGGCAGAAGTGATGATTTCAATCACTGGTCTTGAGTTTGCTTATACTCAGGCCCCACGTTCGATGAAATCAACCATCATGTCGATTTGGTTATTAACAGTATTTTTCGGTAACCTTATTACGGCCTACGTTTCAAAAGTTAACTTTTTTCCTGTTGCATCTACTGGGTACTTCATGTTCTTTGCTGCTCTTATG
>CAMCZE010000235.1 GCA_945885655.1 Bacteriovorax stolpii
GCTCTCGGCATATTGAACCTGTGCCTTTATTCCTTTAAGTTTTAGAATATTTAGAAGATCATTGGCCGTATAAAATCCTGGTCGATAGATTTCCACTAAAAATTCTTCACCGATTATTTTAACTCCGGCGACAGTGGATTCAATGCCTACTTCACTCGGGCCACCTTCCAAAATAGCAACCTGACCTTTAAATTCATCATCAACGTGTTTTGAGTTTGTCGGAGACGTTTTACCGAATTTATTGGCACTTGGGGCAGCAATGCCACCATCGATCTGTGAAAGAAGTTTAAGGGTGAGTTCGTGACGTGGACAACGTAATCCCACTGAGTCTAGACCAGCAGTGATAAGGGGGTGGACGAGATCATTTTTTTTAGCAATTAATGTTAAAGGGCCAGGCCAGCAGGCCTGTGCCAAAGCTTCATGTACGTGTGTCCATTCTGAAACAAGCTTTTTAGCACTTTGAATTGAGTCAATATGAACAATTAGTGGGTCAAAGAAGGGGCGTTCTTTAGTTGAAAAAATATTTTTTAGACCAACTTCAGAATGAATCCATCCACCTAAACCATAAACGGTCTCAGTTGGGATGGCGACAACACCACCATCTTTTAAAAGTTTAATTGTTTGGTCAATATTTACAAGCTTCAAATTTACTCTCTTACAATGCTCGCAGGCACTCTTGAGCCTGTGGTTCTTTTAAAATTATCAATAACCCCCAGACCCCGGAATTGTCCAGAAGAAAAGGTCGTGAGAAATGATGTTCCCAGATTGGTCGTAGACTGAATCCGACCGTTGATAAAGGTATTCTCTACCCCAAAGAGTGCCACGAGCTCTCCGATATTACTTGTTGTTTTGTAATAGGCCAACACGAAAGTTTTAAACTTTTTAATGGAAGGTTTCATGGAGTTCTGCTGATAGTCGGTTTTAAAAGTTAAAAATTTATTCCCCAAAGACTTTACACAGGCCTCGCTTCCGATTTGAAGACGGGACATGAAAGCATTACGCTGATCTTCTTTTATCCATTCGATGACTCGCCATGATTTACAGGCCCTTGCTAATTCACCAAAGATTTCATTTGTTGAACGTTGGGCAAAGTAGTCAAAACCAGATTTCTCAATACGAATATTTGATTCAATCATTAATGGCCCACGTAATTCTTCTTTTTTAACCAGATCGATGTAATTTTTTGTCAATGTCGTATATCGGTCAATGAAATTCATGACATCATTTTTATAATGCCAATCAATAAGTCGATGAGTTTTTGCCGCTTCATAACTTTGAGAAATCACAAAAGAGAATTGTTCAGATCCATCAAGTCGAATGACTTTTGGGTCCGTGGCCTGTGGATGAGAAGCCTCATATTCCATCGTTACCTGACGGGTGAAAACAGCAGCATTATTAACCCCGAAAGGAATTTTAAAGATTTTATAAATAGCAGCAGAAAAAATACGGCCCAATAAATTTTGAACTAAAACCACAGATTGAGAGTAGTTTTTATAAAAAGTTTTAACTACTTGGTCTTTAATTACTTTTATTTGTTCCGTTTTTGTTTTTTTGAGTGCGCCTAAAAGAAGAATGTTTCCTCTGGCCTCAACACTTGAAGAACTTGATTCATCTAGTCTCACTACAAATGGTTCAAGATGTTTGATATGACCGACACCATGAAGAACACCCACGAACTCTAAACTTGATTGAAGATCGGCCTTTGCATTTTCCCACTGGGGGTAAGTCAGGCCAAGGGTGTATTCACGAGCGCGTCCGTATTCATAATTGAGATCTGCATTTAATAGGGTGAGCTTGATGAGTTTAAAAAAATCAAGCTGAATAGACATGTTTACAGCAACGTTTAAATGACCTTTGTTATTAATGCCAATTCGAAAACGTTCAGCATTTGTTTCGGATATTGCATTGTTTTGCACGGACACGGCATTCTGAAAAGCTGCTTCGGCCAAAACGCCACCAGAAAAAGAAAAACCATATACTGGAGGGCTCGTGATCATGCCGCCAACTTTGGCCGTCCATTGATCTTCTCTTTTCATGATCTCATCGGCACTCATTCTTTCAATGCCAAAACGGTTAAATCTTAAAAATGGTAAAAAAAGCTTACTAAAATCTGCACTGAGACCGTTTTGATAAGAATCGGCATAGTGATAATAAGTATAAACACGTTTAAAAGTGATCCCTGCAAAAGCTCCGATTTCGGCCTGATCCATAAGAAGCAAACCTGTCTCAGCAAGTTTTTCTAAAAAACTTACGGCCTCAATTTCGATTGTAAACGTATCTTGAATCAGCCAATTTGCGCCAAAAAGATTCTGGGTGACTTGCCGATCGGCCCACACGTTGGCAACACCCAGAGGTTTTTGCCAACTGAAACCAGAAAAGTTTTCCGTTCCTAAATTAAAACTATTATTAATCAATTGAAGAGCGTGAACTTCTCGAGCACCAATTTCTTGGTGAGCAGATTCTAAATGTTCCCGGATTCTTTCATATAGAGGTGATTCTTCCCCATCTACAGGAAAAGGAGTGGTGAAACCTTTTGTCACAAATTGATGAGTTGGGGGGCCGCCAAGAAGTACGTTATTGACTTTATTTTCAAATTCATTATCCACTGTACCCGAAGTGTTGGACCCCATCGTTTTAGCACTCATACTTTTCATTTTAGGGCGGGTGATATAATGTTCAAACTGTGGGTTTAATTTGATGTGAGTGAATTCTGTAGCAAAGGCCGTTAGGGGACATAAAAGGAGTAGCATCCATACATTGCTCATAAAGACCTCTTGGGCATTCAATTGCCTCTTAAGTCTTCTGGATCGGCACTGCTCATTGAAATAGTTAATGAACCTATGGAAACTAACTCTCTGATATCAGTACGTTCAAATTGAAATTCAAGCAGTTGAGACTATCATATTTTTAAAAAAAGAAGAATTTTATGAATGAAAATCCAAATTTCAAAGACATGTTAGATCAAAGTTACCAATGGCCGGACTTTTATGAGTTTAAATTCATCATTAAGACCGAAGATAAACAGCAGGTTCTTGATCAGCTCGCTACCTTCGGGGGCTGTATGATTACTGAAACCCTGTCTAAAGAAGGCAAGTACACTTCAATTAATGCTCGAAAATTGATTAAAAATACCGATGAGATTATCGATGTTTATATGTCGATGAAAGATATTAAAGGCGTCATAAGTCTTTAAGATGGGAGAACGCATGAATTATAAAACGGCCTTGGTCTTGGCCGGGGGTGCTTTTGGAACATCCATTGGTTTTGTGTTGGCCCAAAACTTTAAAAAAGTGATTATCAAAGTTCGTTCTCAAGAAATCTGTGATGAAATTAACGGTGGCGAAAATACGAGTTACCTTCCAGGACAAAAACTTCCAGCAACTCTTAAAGCGGCCATGACTTGGGAAGAAGTCAAAGCTTTGCAAGAAGGTGAGATTGAACTTATCGTTTCAGGCCTTCCCATGTCGGCCATCGAAAATTTTTGTTTAACCCATTATGAAGTTTTGAAAAAATATCTTGATCAAGGCATACCCTTGGTTAGTCTTGCTAAAGGCATTGATCATCAAACGCTTAAACTTCCGGACGAACTTTTTAAAACTCATTTTGAAACTTATCGCTCCCAACTCATGTATTTGTCTGGCCCATCTTTTGCTAAAGAGATTTTGGATAAACAGATTACATTAGTCTCACTGGCAGGAGAAGATAAAGATCAATTGATTCTTGCTTGTGATATGCTCGCCACTCCATTTTTTAAGGCCATGCCAACAACTGATGTCAAAGGAGTTCTTTTAGGAGGATCTCTTAAAAACGTGATCGCTATTGCGGGTGGGATCATGGAGGGACTTGGTTATAACCATAATACTCGTGCTGCCCTTATCACCAGAGGGATTGTGGAGATGTTGCGTTTTGGTACTGCTTTTGATGCAAAACCTGAAACATTTTATGGCCCCTCAGGAATGGGAGATCTCATTCTTACTACGACAGGTGAACTTTCTAGAAATAAATCTTTTGGAATTGAAATCGCCAAAGGTCGAAGCGCTGAAGAAATCATAATGTCCACGAAGTCAGTAGTAGAAGGCTATAAAACGACTAAGGCCGCTTTTCTTTTAGCGCAAAAAATGGGAATCAGGGCACGGATCTTTTCTGGGCTTTATGAAGTTCTATATAATGGCAGGGATCCTAAAAAAGTCATAGGCTCACTAATGAAAACACCTGCAAAGTTTGAAGGTGAAGACGAAGAAGAAGAATTGTAACTCGGACACCCGACATTAAGAGTTACAAATCAACGAAGATTTTCTTCGATTTTAGTAAGAGTAATCGTTTCTCCCAATTCAATAATTTGTCCATCAGGCTTCTGCACAAAATAAGCAGGCACGCCCACAGCGTTGTGAGAGTTTAAAAAATGAGTGATGTTATCATCTCTTTTTGTCCAATCTGCGCGCATGAGAGTGAGATTGTACTTCGTTTTTAATCTTTCAAACCCTTGAGTCTCAAGGACTAATTTTTTATTCACCTTACACGTAAGACACCATTCGGCAGTGAAATCGATAAAAACTAATTTGCCTTTCTGTTCAAGCATCTGGGCCTCGCTCCAAGGCATCCAAGCTGAATCAACTTTAGCAACGAGGGTTTCAGGTCTTGATGAGATATTTTGAACTGCAAGAACCGTCATACTAAAAGGAAGAGCAAAAAAGAGAAATTGCCAGATCTTTTTTTGTGAAACTTTTTGGGCGTAAAAAAAAGCAAAAAACCATAAAACAAATAAAAGATTGAGGCGCCAGCTGACTTTATCAAAATCCACGAGACTTACGAAAACATCATAGAGCCATACAACTGTGGCAACCAAAGAGAGACCCAGAAAGTATTTAAGTTTTTCCATCCAAGCACCAGGCCTTGGGAAGAGGATTA
>CAMCZE010000236.1 GCA_945885655.1 Bacteriovorax stolpii
CTATCACATGGGAGCTTGTTCAGATACCACAGAAAACAACATGGATTTTTTGTATAAGAACAATACTGAATTTACCAATCAGCTTCTGACTCTTGCTACCAAAAAAAATATTCCAATTGTATATGCTTCAAGTGCTGCCACTTATGGTGCTGGCGAACAGGGATATTCAGATGATCACAAGGGTATGAAGGATCTCAGACCTCTTAATAAATATGGATATTCTAAACAACTCTCTGATGAGTGGATCCTTAAGCAAAAGAAAAAACCAAAAGTCTGGTTTGGAGTGAAGTTTTTTAATGTATTCGGACCTCATGAGTACCACAAAGAAAAAATGAGTTCGGTGGTTTTTCAGTCTTATCATCAAATCAAAGACGTGGGCAGTGTGAAACTTTTTAAGTCTCATAGAGCAGATTACAAAGATGGTGAACAGCTTCGTGATTTTGTTTATGTCAAAGATGTGGTTCGTGCCATGGTGGAATTAATCGCCGCTGGTAAGAAAAAAACATCTCTTTCAGGGATCTATAATTTAGGAACTGGACAGGCAAGAAGTTTTCATGATCTTGTGAAGGCCACTTTCAAGGCCATGGATAAAAAAAGTGAGATCAACTTTATTGATATGCCCCCAGAACTTCAGAATCAGTATCAGTATTACACCCAGGCAGACATGACTAAATTTAAAAAAGCTTTACCAACATTTAAGTTCATGGCCCTAGAAGTTGCTGTGAATGATTATGTTCGTAATCATCTGGCACAGGCAGATTGTTACCTATGAATAAAAAATTTGATGGTTTTAAGGCAGCAATTGAAATGCTTCAGGGTTTAGATCTTGCGGCCCAACAGGGCCTTTTGGCCGACATCGCACGCCGTGATCCAGAGATGGCAGTGAGATTAAAATCCAGTCTTGTGACTTTTGATGATCTTCAGTACATCACCGTTAATATGATGAAACGTCTTCTGCAAGACATTGAGCTTGATGACTTAGGTTTGGCCTTACGTGGAGTGAACAAAGAACTTTCTGAATATCTTCTAAATATGTTTTCTCAGAACATGCGACGAGACATCGAAGATATTCTAAAGGGTAAACCTCGTGCTCTTAGTGAGGTTTTAGAAGCTCAGTCTAAGATCATGGAAGTGGTTATCAGACTTCGGGATAAAGGTGAGATCATTTTATCTAAAGATAAATCTGAAAAAATGGTGTGACGTTTTTTGTGATTTATTTTTGAGCATCATCAGCTCATTTCCTTCTTCATGGTTGCTCTCCACGCTCTGACGTATCTGCTTACCTGATAACGACCGGTATTCCTTTGCAAATCTGATAAAGATTAATTCCAATGCTCTTTGGCCTTGAAGCTCCTTTGAGTTATGGATAGTCTGCGTCTTAGGTTTTTTGACAAGAGCTACTATTTTTAGTAGTTGTTTACTGGTGGATGGGTGACCATAGTCCTAAGCATGTTCATGTTTACAGAGACGGGAAGGAGATTGCTAAAGTTGTCATTCCAAGTCTTAGACTGTTAAGCGGTCGACTGAACAAAAAACTTAAGAAGATAATTGAAGATCTTCTTAAAGAAGGGAAAATATGAAGGGATTGAAATTGAAGTCAGCGGTTTTTTCTAACAAGAGAAGGGAGCTTGAAATTACCTATTCATCAGGGAAAACTTTGACGATTCACTTTGGGGCCCTTGGTATCGTGAGAAACCTCAAGGAGGTCTGGGTTGACACTGAAACAAAAGGAAGAAGTTTGGGAATTGAATACATGGACGGTGACATTGATTATCTCCCCTACGATCAACCTCTCCACATAACAAAAGACCCTGAATATCTGTTGCAAAACCATATTGAAAATATCATCGCTCAAATCAGAGAAGAATTGGAGAATAGAAAAATCTCAAAGAAATATTTAGCAAGACAGCTGGAAACTTCTGACAATCAAATCCAACGTCTGCTCAACCCTGGTATTCTCAATAAAAATCTGACCCAACTGTATAAGCTTGCTCATGTGCTTGGATTGCAATTCGAACTTTTTTTAAAGGCTGCCTAGTCATTATCTGATGTGAGTTACTTGAGAGATGTTTTCACTCGAAAAAGCTTGAAATTGAAACTGTTTTATTCTCTAAGTGAGATCAGATAATTCAGAAAGTTCAAAGACTCCATAATTCTTACAACATATCACATGTATCATAAGTGAAAGTCCGAAACTGACTCCACGCATGGAGCTAATTTGACCTTATGAATGACTAAAATGCCCCTGTAATGAGCAAGGTTCGGGCTAAATAGTTTAAATCTGGAAAAAGTTCTTTTGGCATGGAACGTGCTTTAGTAGCGACGAGAGAACGAGGGATGTGCTCAAGGAAGAGTGTGTCACTGAAAAGGAATTCGCCTTCGATCTCGTGAGTTTGCCAGGGAATGGCGTCGGTCACACATTTTAAGGAGAACGCTTTATGGAAAAAGCAGCTATCGAACACTTTAAAAACCTTTTTCTAGAAATTTTATCTGAAGAAGAAGCTGTAGAAGTGAAACTCACTCCAATTAGTCTTGAAGGGGATGAAGTTGATATCGTCTCAGTTGAAAAAGAAAATCAAATGGATTTCCGCCTCAAGGCCCGCAACGCCATTTACATAAAAAAAGTACGTAAGTCCCTTCAAAAGATTGAAGAAGGTACTTTCGGGGATTGTGACGAGTGTGGGGCGGAAATTTCTTATCATAGACTCTTGGCCCGTCCAACGGCGGATCTTTGTATAAGTTGTAAAGAGATAGAAGAGAGAGAGGAGAACCACTTAGTTCACCGAAACCGCGACTCTGTGGTTCATGGTGGTAGAGTTCTTCCGATTGAACACCTTGAAAAAGGTTATTCAAAAGATGAAAATTCAACTTCAAATTTCCATATTCGGCATATGGATTATCAAGACATCGTTAGTTAAAAGTGTTGATATTCTTAAAGCAGAAAGGCTCCCTGAAAAGGGGGCTTTTTACCTATTTAAAAAGATCTTTATTTAATTCTGGTCTATATTCCAAAATTCCAAAATCTTTTAAGATTCGTTCATCTTTTGGTTGTCCGTGCTGGGCCATGATGATGTGAAGATATGAATTAAAAAATTTAAACTGTCCCATCTTAAAAAATTTTACTGAGTGACTCCAGCATAAATTAATGGAACATGATTCGCCGGCGTGATTATAGAGTACGCCATTAAACTCCACACGTTCAGATTTTGGGTTAACATATTTGCAAACAAAACAGCGTGAATCTTTCATACTGTTCTTGTCGGAATAAAAAAGAAAAACTTGAGTAAAAAAGATGGACCCTTAGGGCCGACCTTGTATGCAAAAGGGTGGAGGGGAGGCTTTGGTTAAATGTATGTGGAATATCGCCCTAATTTCGCCTATCTTCATCTTTAGACATTATTTATCCTCGACTTACTGCCCAACCGCAACGGCGTAGTAGGCTTCTTTTTCTTCTCCAAGCACTAAAGGGTTAGCATCAGTGTACGGAGCAGAATCTTTTTCTGCTGAAACAAGTAAATCCTCTAAAATTTTCCCCTGATAAATGGCCAATAACTTTTTGTAAATCTTTTCAAGAATGGCCGAATCAACATTGATAGTCTTATCAAGATTTGATTCCCATTCTGAAAGAGTTGCTCTGGTCTTACCAAAAAACTCATCGTTCATTTTTTGAAGACTATAATCAAGATAATGACGAATAAACTTTAACTCACCACCAGTAAGTATTGGCTTATGTTTAATAAGGCTTAAACTAATTTGATTCTCAAGATCTTTTGAGTGGAAATTGACTCTGATTATTTGAGAGCCCCAAGAATCTTCATAAGGAACATTTTTAAAAACAACGCTAATGCCGTTGATTCGAGTTTTGTACTCTTGCAGAATTTTGATTTCGCTTTTCATATAAACTTTCCTGTTGTTGGGTCAATAAGCATAGCTGTTACAACGATGACTTTTTGTCCGTTGCCTTGGCTTACTGCTATCGATACTGCCATATCTCTGTCCTCAACATTTTGATCGCGAAGAAGATAACTGTAGTCATTTTCCTTCTCGTCAAAACGGGTTTGTCCTTCAACAAATCGTCCAAACTCCAAACTCCAAAACCTGAAGCACATGCTTTTGATCTATGGTCCGTATTTCCATCTGCTCTCTAGCATGGGCCGTATAAATAATGGTGAAATCACCTTTTTGTGCCCGTTGCGAACAACCCTTGGCTATGCTTTCAACTGCTTTAGAGTCCAACGGAGTCACTGTCTTACGTTTCGTCAAGATGACCTCAATTCTTTAATTATATTACAGTTAGTTATAAAACTCAATCAGACAAAATGTAAATATATGTAGCTTGTTTCAGGTACTTAGAAAGAATATGGGCCTACTCTGATACGTAGACCCATATTCTTAGTTCATCTAAACCCTTCACATCAACCCCAGACATTCTGAGATAGATTTGTGTCTTGGCTCAGCGCTTATGTCTTGTGTCTACGTATCTAAATTTTGTGAATCTCAAATAGGTTATCTATTCTCCACGTATTATTAATACCAGGAAGAAAACTCTCAGAGTTTTCTTCCTGGCCCGTCCGAAATAAGAACGTCAAAGAAAGAAAAACTCAAAGAGGACGGAAGATAGATTTAGATGCGTATGCCCTAACAAGATGGCCTCCTAAGAGGCCATCTTGTGGATTACACGATGAATTGTGAAAGTTCTTGCACTAAGGCCTGGGAGCGAGAAACAAATTTTTCTTTGTCCTCTGAAGAAAGTCCTTCAGAAGAGAGTGAGGCAAGATCTTGTACATGATGACAAATCTTCTCGGCCAGATCCTTTTTTTCACCTTTTTCCCAAATCTTAAGTGCATTCTGAATA
>CAMCZE010000237.1 GCA_945885655.1 Bacteriovorax stolpii
TTGTAAAATTGTTTAAGGAAAATAACTAAGGCCTTAAACTCTTGAGGATAGTCATCGGCCATCATACGTTTGATGATTTCAAGTGATTGGTATAGGCCCATTTTTTTTCTATAGGGGCGATCGCTCGTCATGGCCACAAGGATATCAAATACTGCAATGAGGGTACTCTCAAGACCAAAAATCATTTCTGGTTCTTTTTGTTGAATCTTTTCTTTGGTCACGAGATTTTTAATCTTATGATTGAGAAAGTGGTGATGTTTGATGATAGACAAATAGTTCTTTGAGAGGGGAATACGTCCATCCAGGAGATCAAAAGAAAAGTCCGCATGGTGAGCGAATAGGTCCTGATCACGAGTCGTGAGTGCCTTAAGGTCATACTTCTCATCGGGTATAATCGAGACACCAATATCTTTTAGGTAACTCGTAAGGAATAAGTTTTCAATCTCCTTATCATGGAAAAGATGAGTGGCCTGTAAAAATGAAAGTAGAAGAATGGAGGAGAGCATTGGTTGGGCCAAGGTAAAATGGAAATTCTCTTTTGTGAGATTTTCATAATAATGAGGCAAAAACTTTTTATTCTCTAAAAGAAATTTACTCAGGTTTTGTGTACTCTGAAATTGCAACATCAGGAGTTCATCACTATGTGGGTTTTTGTAAAGCCCACCTAGGTTAAGCGAAAGTAGCTTGAGATCTTTTGTTCCATTTTCTAATGGATCACCAACAGAAAGAGAGCGGGTCACTTTGATTAGGGCATTTTCCAAACTTTTTTTAATTTCAATCACATCTTCTGGATAGATATAGACTGTTCGATGTGAGTTTTTAATAAGTGTGTTGATTAGTTCTTTGGATGGAATAGAACCTTCGTAGAGTACAGGAATAAAAATGCCACCCTTAAAAACATAAACGGGATGTTTTAATTTACTGGAAAGATAAAGTTCACCAACAAGAATTGACTGAAGCTTCAGGGCAAGCCTGTGTTGTTCTGTGTAGGAGTTGATTTGTAGAGCGGCCATCGTTTGATTTTAACCTAAAACGTGGCCGCACGAGAGGAGGCAAAATTGAGATAGGGAATGGGACTAAAGCCCGACCATATCTCTAAGAGATGTGGGTACCTTTTCCAAATTCATCTCATTAAATAGGGCAAAAAGATCAGTTTTGGCCAATGTGTCTGATTTTTGTTCTCCATAACGGCGAACACTCACAGAACTGGTCTCAATTTCTTTATCACCTAAAACGAGCATGAAAGGAATCTTGCCAGTCTGGGCCTGACGAGTTTTAAGACCCATTGATTCATTTCGGTCATCTACGCGCACTCGGAATCCAAGTTTTTTAAGCTCTGATGAAAGTTCCTTCGCAGCTTCCAAATGAAGCTCATTTTTAATCGGGATGATCACGGCCTGTTCAGGTGATAACCAGAACGGGAAAGCTCCCGCTACGTGTTCAAGATAAACACCAATAAATCGTTCAAGTGATCCAAGAAGAGCACGGTGAATAACTACTGGCCTTTCCATTTCCCCATTTTGATTGGTGAATTTTAAATCAAATCTCTCTGGAAGTTGAAAATCTAATTGTATGGTTCCAAGTTGATGATAACGGTTAAGAGCATCAGCTACTTGAATATCAATTTTGGGACCATAAAATGCTCCATCACCTTCATTGATAAAATACTCTTTGCCCGAAGCATCGAGAGCAGCTTTAAGAGCAGCTTCTGCTTGATCCCAAACCTCGTCACTTCCGACACGTTTTTCAGGACGAGTAGAAAAACCAATTTTAACTTTTTTGAATCCAAAATGTTCGTAGCCAATAAAAAACATATTCATAAGAGTTTTAATCTCTTCTTGGATACCATCGGTCTGGATAAAGATATGAGCATCATCTTGGCAGAAAGTGCGAACACGAGTAAGCCCAGCGACGACACCTGATTTTTCATAACGGTGAAGTCTTCCGAAATCCGCAAAACGTAGGGGAAGATCACGGTATGAATAACGGTGGTGAGAGAACATGAGCATATGACATGGGCAGTTCATTGGCTTAAGGGCAAATTCTCTTTCATCGATTTGTGTGAAGTACATATTCTCATGATATTTTTCATAGTGGCCAGATGTGTGCCAAAGATCCACATCCAAAACCTGAGGGGTAATCACTTCTTGGTATTCAAATTTGGAATAAATTCGGCGCATGAATTCCACAAGCCCATTATAAACGAGTGCACCTTTGGGCATAAAAAATGGAGACGCTGGAGCAACAGGGTCAAAAATGAAGAGTTCAAGCTCTTTACCTAGTTTTCTGTGGTCTCTTTTTTTAGCTTCTTCAATTTGAGTGAGATATGCTTTTAAATCCTCTTTTGAACTAAAACAAGCGGCATAAATTCTTTGGAGCATGCCGCGAGTTTGATCAGCACGCCAGTAAGCACCCGCAGTGTGTAGAAGCTTAAAGAAATGAGGCAGGTGAGAGGTCTTCTCAACATGAGGACCTGTACAAAGATCAAAAAAATTATCCCCTTGAGTATAATAACTAATGACCTCTCCATTAGGGATGTCTCTTATGAGCTCACTCTTTAGAGTTTGTCCACGCTCAGAAAAAAGTGCAATGGCCTTTTCTCGTGAAACTTCATGACGAACAACGGGAAGATCACGTTTGATGATCTCTTTCATTTTTTCTTCAATCTGTTTTAAATGCTCTTCAGTGAGTTTGCTTTCCATATCGATATCGTAATAAAAGCCATTTTCAATGGTTGGACCAATGCCAAGCTGAACTTTTTCATTCGGAAAAAGTTCCATTACGGCCTGGGCCATAAGATGGGCCGTAGAATGTCTAATTGTGTCGAGTTCGTACTTCGCCATGGATCTCCCCGAGAGCTAGATGTTTTTGAGCGCCCATCCTACCAATCAGTCCTCATTTTATCAATAAGTTGGGAGGGAGAAGAATGAAACCCTAAATAAAACTTTTTTTTCCATAACCTTTCATCAGAATGAGCACTCTTACACCAGTCAAGATACTAAATTTATGGGTATAAGCGCCTTTTACTTACAAAACCTATCAAGCAACTTGCTTTTTCTGGATCGATGATGTTTATAGTAGGCATTGTTGATTAGTGGGATAAAGATTTCTTACATCGTTTTTAGGAGAATCTCATATGGATACCATTCAAACCCCATCGGTTGAGACATTGATGAGTCGTGCAGTGGTTGATCTTGCTAACGATGATAAATTTCTTGCTCATCTTCCTTCCGATTCTAGCCGGATCGAAGGCCAAGGCCATTACCGTTTAGCAAAAATCTTTTACGATAAAGCTGATTTTGAGAAAGCAGAAGAACATTTCTTAGGTGCTTTGGAACGTACAGAGTTCCCTCAAGATGCTTTTGCGATCTTTAAAATCTACGGTTTTCTTATTCGTATCTATTCAGAAAGCCTTAATGAAACTTCGGCCAATAAATATATTGATCTTTCAGCGGAGCTTTTAGACCGTACCGTAGCAACTCTTCCTTCTTTGAATGGAGAGTATTTTTATAATGTTGCTGTGGTGAATACTTACAGAGGTGAATTCTCTGAAGCTCAGAAAAATTTTCAACAAGCTTATAGAAAGGCCCAAACAGAGAATGAGCCTGAACTTATGGCAAAATCTCTGTATGCGATGGCCACGAATGCGTATCAGATGAAAAATTTCCAGGATGCAATCGTTTATCTTAATCAACTAAATGAACTGCTAAATATCCTTAAAAAAGGCTACCTAAAAGGTAGTATGCATCTCTTGTGGGGGAACGCTTTAAGAGAGCTAGGGGAATACGCAAACTCTCTTCCTCAGTATGATCTTGCGATGAAACTTCTGCATTCAAAACGTTGTTGGAACATGCATAACTACGTTCTTCTCAATAAAGGGATTTCTCTTAAAAAAATGGGAGAATTCTCTAAAGCACTTATGCTTTTTGGTCTTTCTCAGAACTCTCTTGATGATGAGTATTTTAAACGCCTCCAGAGTTTAATTATGATGGAAGTGGAGGATGTGAATGATTCAAGTGTGGATCTTTACCTTGACCGACATAATCGAGTCATTCATGAGAAAGCTCTAGGTGTTATCGACTTTAAACACCGTTTTGTTCTCCTCGAAATCCTTTTCTTGTTGGCACAAACTCCGGGGACTTATTATAATAAAGAAGATCTCGCTCGTATGATTTGGAAAGACGAGTATAATCCTCTGATCCATGATAAGCTCATCTATACGAGCATCAGTCGTTTGAGAAAGTTAATTGAACCAAAGGGAATCAAGCGCCAGTACATTCTTCGTGGGAAAGATGGATATACATTTAACCCAAGAGTGAACGCTCGCTTTCATAAAGAGAATGAGATTGTTAAACAAAAAAACATTGGGAATATTGAAATCAGTTCTCCTGTTTAGTCTCTTGGTGGGGAGTGCCCTCGCCAAGGTTGTTTCATATGATCGTTTTCTTATCAAAATCGTTGACCGAACAGTGTCCACTCAAGATGTCAGTTTTCAGTTAAGAAATTTAAAAGCGCTTAAATGCATTTATTCCGATGCCATCGTTCTTCAATATTTTGGAAATGATTTTATTAAACTTTTAGAAATATTTATGGATAAAATGCCTGAAGAGGACACTCTTGTGAAGGTTCATCTCCATCAAAATGATGAGGCCTTAAAAAAAATTCGTCTTCTTTTTAAAATGCTCCGTTATACCGAAGATCAGAAGGGAAAAGTCTCCCCATATTTATCAGAACTCATTCGTGAAAATACAAAGGTCAATCGGTGTGAAGCAGCTGTCTTATATAAAGATAGTCTTAAAACAAACTTTAAGAATTTGCTTGAGCTTGAACTTTATCTTCGTTC